>CAYQMQ010000005.1:0-23544 GCA_964418395.1 uncultured Actinomycetota bacterium | reverse complement strand
ATGCGCTGGGCGACATCGACGAGGGCAAGGTCCCCGACAACCTCCTCGACGCCGCACGGCGCTCCTGGGAGGAGGCCGTCGAGCTCGGCAGCGAGCACGGGGTGCGCAACGCGCAGGCCTCGGTGCTGGCCCCCACCGGGTGCCTGGTCGGCAGCTCGCTGGTGCCCACCGACCGCGGGCTGGTGCGGCTGTCGTCGCTCGGCGACGCCGGCGGTCCGCAATGGCAGGACCTCGACGTCGGCGTCGCCACCGACCAGGGCGTCTGCCAGGCCAGCCACTTCTACGTCAACGGCACCGAAGCGGTCGTCACCGTCGAGACCGCCCACGGCCACCGGATCCAGGGCACGCCGGCCCACCGCGTGAGGGTGGCCCGCGCCGACGGTCGCTGGGAGTGGACGCGCTTCGGTGACCTCGACGCCGGTGATCGCGTGCCGCTGGCCATGGACACGCTGATCGGCGAGCCCCAGACGGTGACGCTGCCGGCGGTCGGCGACCCCGTCGGCGCTGACGACGCCCGCACCGACGCGCCAAAGACCATGAGCGCCGAGCTCGCCGAGCTGGTTGGTTTTGGCATGGGGGCGGGCTCGTTGGACGCCGATGAGCTTCGGCTGGGGGTGGCCGCCAGTGACTTCGACGTCGTCGAGCACCTCATCCGCCGCGGCAAGGAGCTGTTCGATCTCGAGGCGGAGGTGTCGACGGGTCATGAGACCGTCGAGGTGGCCTTCGCCTGCCCGCGGCTGGCGCGGTGGTGGAAGGCGGCCGGCTTCGCCCCGGATCAGCCACACCTGCCCGACGCCGTGTTGGCCGCCAACGACCGCCGGGTGTACGCGGCGTTCCTGCGCGGGTTGTTCGAAGCCGAGGCCACCGTGACGGTCGGCTATCCCGAGTGGGCGACCGCCGCGACCGGGTTCAGCCAGGATGTGCACACGCTGTTGCTCTCGCTGGGCTATCCGGCGACCCGGCGCTTCCAGCGGGCACCCGACGGCGGCCAGCAGACGATCGTGCGGCTGCTCAACACCGCCTACCACGCGCCGTGGCTGGCGGAGCTTGGCTTCCTCGGCGATCGCAAGACCGCCGCGGTGGTGACCAGCGATCGCGCTCGGGCCGGGTCCTACGATCGCATCCCGGTCACCTGCGGGCTGATCGAACGGGTGACGCCGGCAGATGGTGAGCTGCGAGAGGCGATGCTGGCCGAGCACCGCCGCCACAACGCGGTGTCGCGGCGCCTTGCGGTCGAGGCCCACGACGCCAGCGGCGATGCCGAGCTCGGCCACCTGCTCGGGTTCTTCTACGACGAGGTGCACGCCGCCGAGCTCGGCGACGACGAGCTCACCTACGACCTGTCGGTGCCCGACACCGTCACCTACGTCGCCGGCGGCTTCGTCAGCCACAACACCATCGGGCTGATGATGGACTGCGACACCACCGGCGTTGAACCCGACCTCGGCCTGGTGAAGATGAAGAAGCTGGTCGGTGGCGGGACCATGCGCATCGTCAACCAGACCGTCCCGGTGGCCCTGGAAAAGCTCGGCTATCAGCCCGAGCAGGTCGAGGCGATCACCGACTACATCGACAAGCACTCCACGATCGAAGGCGCCCCCGGCTTCCGCGACGAGCACCTGCCGGTGTTCGACTGCGCCATGGGGGAGCGGTCGATCGCTCCGTTGGGCCACATCCGCATGATGGGGGCGGTCCAACCCTTCATATCGGGGGCCTTGAGCAAGACGGTGAACTTGCCCGAGTCGGCCACCGTCGAGGACGTCGAGAAGATGTACCTCGAAGGGTGGAGGCTCGGGCTGAAGGCGATCGCGATCTACCGCGACAACTGCAAGGTCGCCCAGCCGCTGGCGATCGCCAAGTCGCAGTCGGCCGAGGCCGACACCGAGTCCGAGCCGGCCGCCACCACCGCGGAGGCCGCCGAGCAGGGCATGGTGCGCCGCCGCCTGCCCAAGCAGCGCCCCAGCCAGACGCTGTCGTTCGCCGTCGGCGACGCCGAGGGCTATCTGACGGCGGGGGAGTACCCCGGCGACGGGCTCGGCGAGATCTTCGTCAAGCTCGGCAAGCAGGGCTCCACGCTGTCGGGGGTGATGGACGCGTTCGCCATCGCCGTCAGCCTGGGTCTGCAGTACGGCGTGCCGCTGGAGGCCTACGTCAAGAAGTTCGTCAACACGCGCTTCGAGCCCAGCGGCATCACCGACGATCCCGACGTGAAGTTCGCGAGCTCGCTGATCGACTACATCTTCCGTCGCCTGTCCATCGAGTACATGCCCTCCAACAAACGCCACGAGATCGGGATCTACACGATCGCCGAGCGCACCGCCCAGCTGGACGGGGAAAGCACCTCATCGGCTGAAGCCGACGACAAGCCGGTGACCGACGCCGAGGGCCAGACCGTGCTGCCGGTCGACAAGTCCGGCCCGGTCAACGACGTCTACGGCGACGCGCCGATGTGTGTGACGTGTGGCGTGCAGATGGTCCGGGCCGGCAGCTGCCACCTGTGCCAGAGCTGCGGCGCGACCAGCGGCTGCAGCTGATGAGCACGCCCGCAGTGGCACCCCCGGCGATGGCATGCGCACCGCTGGGCTGTCGAGCGCCCGTCCTGCGCTACTGCGCGGTGGCTTGCTGGGCTGAGACCGAGTTTGCGTCTTCGGCTTGCGGTCGCTCGTAGGTGGTCGCGGGGGCTGTCAACCAGCGTCCGGCCCGAAATCGCTTTCGGCGCGGCGTGGCCTATCAGGCCCCGTCATCGGCCGGCGGTTCTGCCTGCGGATCGTCCGCAGGAGGCTCGTCGGCTGGCGGCTCATCGTCGGTCTGCGGCTCGTCTTCTGGAGCGGGCTCACGCGGCTCTTCCTCGACGGGCTCTTCGACGGGCTCCTCGACGGGCTCCTCGACGGGATCGTCCACCGAGTCGTCGAGGCCTTCCTCGCCGAGATCCGACTGCAGGAACGCCAGGGCCAGCGCTGCGCCCAAGACCACTATCAGGACCACGACGAGCGCGCCGAGGCGCTTGCGCCGACCCGGCGAGGGCGATGGCTTTTGCGGCGTGCCGCCGGTGGCCCGCTGATTCGATCGCGGTGTCGCCGTCGGAGAGGCTGCCGATCCGCTCGAGGTGCTGTCGCCCGAAGCGAGAGCGGTCGTCGTCGCGTTCGCGGCCGCTGCGCCCGCGGCAGCGGTGGGGCCAGCGGGTTTCACCGCGGCTTCGAGCTCCCGGCGCATCGCCGCGGCGTCGGAGAAGCGGTCGGCGGGGTCCTTGGCCAACGCCTGCTCCACGACGTGGGCGAGCTCTGTGGGGACGTCGCGTGCGGCCCGACGCACTGAGGGCACCGGCTGGCGCTGGTGCGCGAGTGCCACGGCCATGGGGTTCTCGGCGGTGAACGGTGCCTTGCCGACGAGGCACTCGTACAGGACGATCCCGAGCGAGTACTGGTCGCTGGCCGGAACGGCGGGATGGCCCGCCACCTGTTCCGGTGACAGGTACTTCGGCGTGCCCATCACGTCACCGGGGTTGGTCAGCCCGATGGCGGTGTCCGCCACGGCCTTGGCGATGCCGAAGTCGGCGAGCTTCACCCCGCCGTTGCGTGGCAGGAGCACGTTGCCCGGCTTGATGTCGCGATGCACCAGCCCGCCGGCATGTGCGGCCTCCAGCGCGGCGAGCACGCCGGCCCCGATGCGCACGGCCTCCGTGGGGTCGAGTCGTCCTTCGCGCTGTAAGCGGTCGACGAGCGATTCCCCGTCCACGAGCTCCATGACGATGAACGGTTGCTGTTGTTCTTCGCCGGTGTCGTAGACCGCCACGCTGTTGGGATGGTGGAAGGACGCTGCCGACCGGGCCTCGCGCAGCAGGCGCTTTCGGGAGCTGCCGTCGGCCACGAGGTCGGCGCGAACAAGCTTCACCGCGACCCGCCGCCCCAGCCGGCGGTCCATGGCGGCATAGACGTGAGCCATGCCGCCGGAGCCCAACAGCTCCTGCAGCTCGTAGCGGTCGGCGAGCGTCGTCATGGGGATCGAACGTCCATCGACAGCGAACCATCAACGAAGATAGTGATGCCCCCGGGATCGGACCAGGGGGCATCAGCCGGGCAGCGGTCTTGCACGGTCGACTAGAAGGCGACGCGGGTGGCCAACAGCCCCGAGCCCTCGCCGCGCCCTGAGAGGATGCGGCAGAACTCTACCGCGTCCAGCTCGAGCGCCGAGCCGCCGGAGCCTTCGGACCACTCGCCCCCGGCGGGACCGGTGAGCCGCAGCTCGTAGGGTTGGCCGTGGGTGCGGGCCCACTCGCCGACGATGTCGTTCACGATGCGGGCGTCATGGTCGGCCGTCAAGTAGGGCGACTGGCCGGTGGCTCGGCACACATCGATGCGGTGCATCCACGCGTCGCGGATCCAGTTGTGGGCGCGACCGGCTGGTCCGGAAGCGATGCCCGACGGTCGCCGCAGCACAGCGCGCAGCGCACGGCTCGGCCAAGCGATCTGGCGGGTGGAGCGGACACTGCGCTGGCCGGCGTCGGCGAGTCGCGTCAGCAGTTGGCGGGGCGCTTCGACCTGGCGTTCTTGGATCTGCACGGCGTTGATCGCGTCGATGGGGTCAGCGTTCGGCCACAGCTTCTTGCCCAGCCGCCGCTGACGCAGCGCTTCGCCCATGTTGGCGCTGGCCTCGGCCGCTCCCACGAGGTGACAGACCATGGCGTAGACGTCCCAGTCGTCACAGTCGGTGGGGGCGTGCCACTGTTCGGGGGTCAGCTCTCGCAGCACCTCGGACACGCGGCGGTATTCCTCAGCGCCGACGAGCAGCCAGTCACGGGGGTTCAGGGCAGTCGCCGCAGGAGCGGTCGCGGCTTCCGGGTTGATCAGGGCCATCATGTGTTCCAAGGAGTGAGGTCGTACTCGCCGACGAGACGCGGCATCGGCACCGGATCGACCCGAACGGGTGATCTCGAACATTAGTATAACACGAAAACACGCCGGATATATCACCTTCATCGGCGCGTGGGGTGAAGGGGGACCTCTCACCGGCGGGTCTTCGAGGCCATCAGGACGTACGAACCTGACCACCCCCGCCACCCTCGGCGGAAGCGACGCCCGGTTATCCCGTCAGGCCGCTAGGCCCGGTGTCTCCGGGCTCAGCTGTCGCTGCTCTGCTCCTGCAGCTGCAGCTGGGGCCCTTCCGACTCGTCCTCCGTGATGTCGAGCTCGAGCTCAGACAGGGGCTCGGAGACCTCCGGGGCCACGAAAAGCCGGATGTCGCCCTGCTCGGCCACCTCGTCGGTGGGCTCGGGCTCTTCCTGCAGCGTCACCTCCAACGACAGCGTCCCGCTGTCGTTCATGGTGCCCGACACCCGAACCCCGGCGGAGTCGGGGGCCATGCCCTCTTCCTGGCACGCACTGGCGAGTGTGGCGGCTGCGGCGCTTGTTAGTTGCAGCACGAAAGATCCTCTCCGGTCGCTGCTGGCCCACCAGTCTCGCACATCGCTCACCGGGACACGAGCCCGGCCCCCGGCGGCCCCGTCGGTGCGCCACGGGGTCGGATGCAGCGTCACAACAAGGGCAGAATCGATGGTGGCGTCCCGAGTCGTCGGGGCGGTGCCACCGAGACGGCAGGTACCAGACGAACACGGCTTTGGAGACAGATGCGATGATCGCGTCCCAGCCCGATCGGCGAACACCCACGGTGATCGTCGCCCGCCAGCCACGGCCCGGCCGGCAGCGCAAGTTCGAGCGCTGGCTGCAACGGCTGGTGGAGGCGGCCGGCTCCGCCCCGGGCTATGTCTCCGCGGAGGTCCAGCCCCCCGATCAGCTGCATCCCGACGAGTGGGTCATCGCTTACCGGTTCCGTGACGCCGAGCGGCTGCGGGCCTGGCTGACCTCCCCCGAGCGGGCGGCGCTGCTGGCCGAAGGCGACGAGCTGGTGGACGGCGAAGCCCGCGAGCAGGTCGTGGCGCTCACCCGACACGACGAGCCGGTCACCGCGGTCAGCTCCGTCCGCGTGGCGCCGGACAAGCGCGAGGCCTACCGCCGGCTGCACCGTGAGGTCGTGGAGCACCTGCAGACGTTCGACGGCTTTTTGCACAGCGACCTGTACGAGCCGGTGGACGGCGTCCAGGACGAGACCGTGGTGGTGTTCGCCTTCGACACGCGCGAGCATTTGGACCGGTGGCTGCAGTCCGCTGAGCGAGAACGCCTCGTGCAGCGCATGGACGAGCTCGCCGAGAGCGACCGCACCGTCAACGTGCTCGGCGGGTTCGCCGGGTGGTTCGCCGACGGCGATTCCCCGTCAGTCAAGCGCTGGAAGCAGGCGCTGGTGGTCCTGGCCGCGCTGTTTCCCACCGCCCTGTTGCTGACCGTCGCACGCGAGCGCTTGTTGCCGGACCTTCCCCTGGCGCCAGGGGTGTTGCTCGTCAACATCGCGGGGGTGGCGATCCTGACGTGGGTGCTCATGCCCTTTCTGACCCGGCGCCTCCACGGCTGGCTGCGGCGCTGATCGCCACGCGCGACCCGCGGGTCACTCGACGGGGGGTGCGCCAGCGTCGACAAGTTTGGCATACCCCCCGATGTTGGCGACGTCGGTGAACCCCATGTCGGCCATGACCCTGGCGGCGTGCCCGCTGCGGGTGCCGCTGCGGCAGTACAGGAAGTAGGTGCGGTCGCGGTCGAGCTCGGCGACACGCTCGGGGAAGTCCTCCGCTTGCACGTCGATCAGCTCGGCGCCGGCGAGATGGCCGTCCGCGTGCTCGACCGGGGTGCGCACGTCGACCACGACGATGTCGTCGCGGCGCGCGAGCTCGGCGGCTGCTTCGGCTTCCGACAAGGTGCGCAGCATGCTGGCCCTTCCGATCGCGGTCAGGGTCGAGTCGGCTGGGGCGCCGCCGTCACCAGGCTGACACGACCAGGGCGGCGGCGACGTCACGCGGGCCGGCGCGCGGCGAGCACGTCGGCCATCCCGCCGTCCAACAGGGGCACCGGACGATGGCCGCGACGAGCCAACAGGCCGGCGGCGATCTCCGTCCGACGCCCCGAGCCACACACCACGTACGGCTCGGGGCCCACCGGCAGCCAGCGGCCGGCGTCGCCGGCCAGATCGGGCACGTAGCGGTGCGTCGCGCCGGGCAGCGACCCCTGGACGACCTCGCCGGGGCTGCGCACGTCCAGCACGCCGCGGTCCGGCTCGGCCTCGGGCGCGCCGGCGAGCTGGTCGACGGTGACGGTCTTCAGCGACCGCAGCGCCCGGTTCGCCTCGGTCCAGGCCCGAACGGGCAAGACGCCGCGGATGTCGTCGAAGCCCACCCGACCGAGTTGGCGCACCGCCTCGTCGACGTCCGCGCCGTCGTCGATCACCAGGATCACCGGCGCCTCCTGGTCGGCGACCCAACCCGCCCAGACACCGAGATCCTCACCGAGCTCGATCAGGTGTGCGCCCGGCACGTGGCCGGCGGCGGCCGCGTGGCGATCGCGGACGTCGATCACCTCGGCAGCGCCGGCGAGCCGGTCGAGATCGTCCACGTCAAGCTCGGGCACGCTGGTGGATGGCATCGGCATGCGTCCGAACAGGTTCGCCGGCCCCATCCGTGCGTAGTAGCTCGGGAAGGGCTGCAGGCCCCGCTGTTGCCAGTCCGCGAACGCCTCCGGATCGGTGTGGGCCACCGCCGGGTTCGTGGCCAGTTCGGTCGCGATGTCGCTGACGCTGCGCCCGGCCCCCGTGGCGGTGCAGAAGGAGCCCTCCCCGTGGGTGGGGTAGACGCCGACGTGGCCGGGCAGCTGGACGAGCCGCTGCAGGGAATCGTGTTGCAGCCGGGCGAGCTGGCGGGCCTGTGCCTCGCTGGCCAGGTCGGTCCGGCCGGCGGAGCCCGTCAGCAGGCTGCCGCCGGTGAACAGCGCGACCGGTTCGCCGTCGATCAACACCAGATAGCTGGTGTGCTCCGGCGTGTGGCCAGGCGTGTGGATGGGGCGCACCGACAGCCCGCCGCCGAGGTCGTGATCCTCGTAATGGAACGCGGGGATGTGCGGGTAGGCGGCACCCGCCCCGGCCGGCAGCATCAGGTCCGCTCCGTGCGCCCGGGCCGCATGGGGGCCGCCGGAGACGTAGTCGTTGTGCAGATGGGTCTCCACCACCGCGCGCAGGACGACGTCGGCCTCGGCGACGGCGTCGTCGAAACGGTCGATGTCGCGTTGCGGGTCGACCAGCAAGCCCTGGCCGTTGTGGGTCACCAAGTAGGTGTTGTCGCCGATGCCCGGGGTGTGGAAGCGCTGCAGGTCCATGACGGCCCCTTCGCGGAGGTGTCTGCACAGTATGGCGTTCGCTGAGGTGGCCCCAGCATTCCCACCTTCGCCCCTCGATCGACTTGAGGGGACCGTCCGATCGGGGTAACGCTGCCGTGCGCCGCGCCGTTCGCCGTTCGTCGTTCGCCGCGCCGCGCCGTTCGCCGTTCGCCCCGCCGCGACCGGGCTGCGCGTTGACAGCAGCGCCTGGGCTGAGCCGACCAGCCCGCGCAAGGGGGGTTCGCGATGAGTGAACAAGATGTCATCAACCGCACGACGAACGGGCCGGCGACGACGACGTCGCTGCTTGAGGATCTTGGCCGGCTTACCCAGCTGTCAGGGGCGACGGTGCTGGTGCACAGCTCGTTGTCGGCGCTGGGCTGGGTCTGTGGTGGCCCCGTCGCGGTCGTTGAGGCGCTCGTGGCGGTCGTGGGGCCGACCGGAACCCTGGTGATGCCCACCCACAGCGGCCCCCCCGATCCTGCCCAGTGGCACAACCCGCCGGTGCCTCAGTCCTGGTGGTCGACGCTCCGCGCTCACACACCGCCCTTTGATCCGGCCGCCACCCCCACACGCGGCATGGGCGCCGTCGTCGACGTCTTCCGTGACCGTCCCGAGGTGATCCGCAGTCACCATCCCGACGTGTCGTTCGCCGCCGGTGGCCCCACGGCGCAGCAGATCTGTGGCTCGCACTCCCTGGCGTACCGGTTGGGTGAGGGCTCGCCGCTGGCGCGGCTGTACGAGGCGGACGGGTGGGTCCTGCTGTTGGGTGTGGGCCACTCGGCGAACACCTCGTTGCACTTGGCGGAATACCGCGCGTCCCCGCCGAGCGCGCGCCACACCCGCCACGGCCTGCCGGTGCCGTGTGTCGACGGGACCGCGGAGTGGCGCGAGGTCGACGACATCGCCATCGAAGACAGCGATTTCGAGCAGATCGGCTCGGCGTTCGAGGTCGCCCACCCGGCAGAAGCCACCACCGTGGACATCGCCCACACCAGCGCTCGGTTGGTGCGGCAGCGGCCGCTGGTCGACTTCGCGGCCGAGTGGATGCGCGAGCACCGGTAGCGAGGCGAGGTGGTGCCGGATGAAGCCGACCCACCCCGCCACCGCGTGGCCGGCGTTCAGGTTCAGGCCTGCTTGACGGCCTCGATGGACAGCTCGATCTTGACCTCCTTGCCGACGAGCCAGCCGCCGGTCTCCAACGCCTGGTTCCAGGACAGGCCGAAGTCCTCGCGGTTGATCTTGGTCGTGGCCGCGAAGCCGACGCGCTCGTAACCCCACGGGTCGCGGGCTCCGCCGTCGAACTCGACCTCGAGGGTGACCGGCCGCGTGGTGCCGGCGATGGTCAGGTCGCCGTCGACCAACCAGGCGTCGCCGTCCTGACGGATCGCCGTGCTGGTGAACTCGAGGGTGGGGTTCTGCTCAGCGTCGAAGAAGTCGGCGCTGCGCAGATGACCGTCGCGCGATTCGTCCTGCGTGTCGATGCTGGCCGTCTGGATGGTCGCGCTGGCCGAGGACTGGAAGACGTCGTCGGCGATGTGGATGGTGCCCTCGAACTCGTTGAACCGGCCGCGCACCTTGGCGAGACCCATGTGGCGGACCACGAACTCGACGGACGAGTGGCTCGGATCGATCTGGTACGTGCCCGTTTCGGGGACGGTGGTGCCCTGCAGGCTGCGAACAGCGACAGCTTGGCTCATCGGGTTTCTCCTTGAGCGATCGGGTTGGCCGGCAACTTATTGAGCGTTCAACCTTACAGGCGGGACTGTAGCCGATATTTTTGAGACTTCAACCAATATTGCGGTGGTGCGGTATCCTGAATGCCATGAGCGACCCCCGTTGGCTCGACTCGAGCGAGCAGATGGCCTGGCGGGCCTTCCTGTCAGCCACCCGAGCGATGTTCGAGGAGCTCGATCGTCAGCTGCAGCACGATTCCGGGATGCCCCTGGCCTACTACGAGATCCTCGTGCGCTTGTCCGAGGCTCCGGAGTGGACGCTGCGCATGAGCGAGCTGGCCCGGCTGGCGGGCTCGTCGCCCAGCCGCGTGTCCCACGCGGTCTCCAGCCTCGAGCGGAAGGGCTGGGTGCGCCGGACCGAGTGCGCCACCGATCGGCGGGGGTTGTACGCAGTCCTCACCGAGGAGGGCTTCGCCGTCCTCGCCGACGCTGCACCCGGGCACGTGGAGACGGTGCGACGACTGCTGCTCGATCCGCTCACCGACGAGCAGGTCAGCCAGCTGCACGAGATCAGCGCCCGCATCCTGAAAGCGTCCCGCCCCGAGTCCGCAGAGGCGCGGCAGGCACTCGGGGCTCAGTGAACGCTCCCGCCGCCGTCCATGGTGGGCGCAGCGGTGACGGCTGAGGGCGACGTTCGCTGGCACGGTTCGCCGCCACCTCGGACCGCGGTGGTGCACGGCGGTCCCGGCGCGCCGGGATCGGCGGCCGGGGCGGCCCGGCTGCTGTCCGGCCGGGGCGCGGTCGTGGAACCGCTGCAGTCAGCCGGCTCGGTGGACGGGCTGGTCGACGAGCTCGCAGGACAGCTGCGGCACGTGAGCGGCGGGCCCTTGGCGGTGGTCGGCCACTCGTGGGGAGCGATGCTCGGGTATCTGGTGGCGGCCCGGGATCCCGGCCTGGTAGACGCGCTGGTGATGGTGGCCAGCCCGCCGCTTACCGCTGCGGCCGAGGAGGAGGCCCAGCGACGGCGCGTGGCCGGCTTGTCGGCGGCCGAGCGTGGCGAGTTGGGCGCGCTCTCCGAACCAGCCGACGTGGGGCTGGCCGCCCGTCGGTGGGAGGCCTGGCTGCAACGGACCGAGTCGGTGGAGCCGGTGGCGATCGAGTCCGAGTGGTTGGCGTTGCACGCCGACATCGCCCGCCGAGTGTGGGCCGAGGTCACGCGCCGCCGCAGTCAACTCGTGGCCGAAGGCCGGCGGATTCGCTGTCCCGTGACGGTTGTCCACGGCGACGGGGATCCTCGTCCGCTCACCGGCGTGGTCGACTCGCTGCGCGAGGTCGTGGCAGAGCTGCATGTGGTGGTGCTCGAACGCTGCGGGCATTTCCCGTGGATCGAACGCCACGCCCGGGAGCCGTTTCGCCAGGCCGTGGACTGGGCGTGCGGCCGTAACGCCTGAGCTGGGGCGAACCCGGCGGGGCGGGTAGCCGCTCAAGTAGCGAAGCGGGAGCGGCCTGAGATCAGCCACCCCTCGGTGCTGTCGCTGTCGCTGGTCTTGCTGTCGGTGCTGCCGCTGGTGTCGCTGTCGCTGGTGGTGCTGTCGCCACCGTCGCCGTCGCTGGTGTCGGTCTCGGTGCCGTCGCTGGTGTCGCCGTCGGTGGTGTCGCCGTCGCTGGTGCTGTCGCCACCCTCGCCGTCGGTCCCGTCGCCGTCCTCGGTTGTGCTGTCCCCGCTGTCATCGTCCTTGCCGTCGCCGTCCCCGGTCGTGCCGTCGTTGCTGGTCTCGTCCTCGCCGACGCTGTCCTCGGTCGTGTCGTCGCCGTCCTCGCGTTCGCCGTCGCCGGCCTCGTCGTCGCCGGCGCTGTCCTGGCTGGTCTCCTCCTCGTCGGTCTCATCGGAGTCGTTCTGCTCAGTTGGGGTGGGGGGTGCGTCCGTCTCGTTCGTCTGCGGGGGCTGGCGTTGCCCCCCAGAGCTGGCGGTGGAGAACCGCAGCAAGACCGACTCCCCCTTGTCGACGTGTGCGCCCGGTGACGGCGACTGGGAGCGGACGATCCGGTTCGGATTGCCAGCAAAGCCCTGAACCTGCCCGATGAGGCCAGCTCTGCCGGCTTCGACCAGCGCGTTGCCGAGCGGCAGGCCCGTGAGGTCGGGCACCTCGGCGGAGTCGGGCGTGAGCGGCTCACCGCCCTCGTCGGGCAGCGGTTGGGGCTGGTGGCCGGCGAGCGCGTCGGCGTTGAACGCTCGCCACAGCTCGGCGGGCAGCGATCCACCGGTCATGCCACCCATCGGCACCTGCTCATCGGGGTGGCCGACCCACACGGCCGTCGAGAGGGTGGCCGTGGCCCCTCCAAACCAGGCGTCGGTGTTGTCGTCGGTGGTGCCGGTCTTGCCGAGCACCTCCCAGTCTTGAAGCTGGGCAGCTTGACCCGTGCCCCGGTCAACGACGCCGCGGAGCAGGTCGACCATCGTCGCGTTGACGCTCGGGTCGATCGCTTGTGTGCGCACGTCTGACTGGCGCTCGTAGACGACCTCGCCGCTGGGGCTTTCGACCCGCTCGATCAAATATGGCGGGCCGGTTCGTCCCCGATCGGCGAACGTGCCGAAGACGCTGGCCAGTTCCAGAGGCGTGATCCCGTGGGTCAGCCCGCCGAGCGCGATGGACGGCCCCCAGGAGTTCTCGGGGCCGAAGGCCTCCCCGGTGTTCACGCCGAGGCGGTCAGCGGTCTCGACCACGTTCTCGACGCCGACAGCCAGTATGAGCTGGGCGAACGCGGTGTTGACGCTCTGCGCGGTGGCCTCGGACAAATCGACCGTGCCGTGGTCGCGGGCGCCGAAGTTGTCGATCTTCCACGGCTCCGACGCTCCTCGGCGCGAGAAGGCCAACGGGCCGTTCCCCTCGAAGGTGGCGTCGGGGGTCACACCGTTTTCGAGCGCCGACGCGGCAACCAGCGGCTTCAGCGCGCTGCCCGGCTGGCGGCGGGCCTGGGTGGCGAGGTCGAATTGGGTCTCGTCGAAGTCGACGCCGCCGTGCAGCGCCCGGATTGCCTCGTTGCGCGGGTCCAGCGCCACCAGCGCGGCAGTGGGGCCCGCCTGCTCCGGAGGGAGCCTCGCCGTGATGACCTCGTCGGCCAGCTGCTGCAGGTCGCGGTCGATGGTCGTGTGGATCTCGTAGCCCCCGGAGAACAGTCGCTGGAAGCGCTCGTCGACGTTGTCGCCGAACTCCTCCAACGAGACGAACTCGCGCTTGATCGCCTCCAGGGCGTAGGGATCGGCTGGCGTGCGCTGCAGTCGCGGCTCGACCGCGATCGGCCGGCTCTGCAAGCGCTCGGCCTCTGCCCGCTCCAGGAAGCCCGCCTCCGCCATGGTCTCCAGGACCTGGTTCCGCCGAGCCCTGGCGCGGTCCGGATGCTCACGAGGGTTGAGCTGCACCGGCGAGCGGATCATGCCGGCCAACAACGCCGCCTGCTCGGGTGCCAGCTGATGCGGTTGCAGACGGAAGTACTGCTCGGCGGCGGCCGCTACCCCGTAGGCGCCCGAGCCGAAGTACACCTCGTTCAGATAGCGCTCGAGGATCTGGTCCTTGTCGTAGCGCTGCTCGAGAGCCACGGCGTAGACGAGCTCCTCGGCCTTGCGGGCGAAGCTCACTTCGCGGCTCAAAAAGATCTGGCGGGCGACCTGCTGGGTGATCGTGGACGCGCCCTGGTCGACCGTGCCCGCGCGGAGGTTGGCGGCGGCCGCCCGCGCGATCGCCCGCGTGTCGTAGCCGTCGTGCTCGTAGAAGCGCTGGTCCTCGGCGGCCAGCACCGCCTCCTGCACGTGCTCGGGGATGTCGCTGAGATCGACGACTCGCCGGTCGATCTCGTCGTGCAACACCGCGAAGTGGTCGCCGGAGGCATCGCGCACGATCGACCGCTCGTCCAACGCCCCGCTCTCCCCGAGGTCGGCTCCGCTCACGTCGACATCGACGGTGCGGGCCACCAGCCCCACGACGGGGCCCGCCGCCAGCGGGACGAGCAGCATCACCACCGCGACAGCGGCCAGCCCCCGCACGGTGTGGCGTTGCCAGCGCGGAGCGGCGCGCCACCAGGCTCGGACCCGTGCGCCCACCGCAGCCTGCGCCGCCTGCGGGCGGTCCGAGGGCGTCTGAGTGGGCCGGTTCGATCGAGTGCGATGCCGTGACGGCTGCGAGGAAGACATGAAGAGCCCGAGTCGACGGTGGATCCCGGGGCAGGGTGATCCGCACAGGGCGCGGTGAAACGAGGCCGCCCTCGGCCGGATGGTCACCACCGGCAGCGTGGTGACGGCTGGGGTCGCCGCGGCGACGGCGCCCGGGCGCGGCGACGGCGCTCGATAGAGTTCGCCGCCGCCCCGAGCACAAGGAGGAACGTCATGCCCGACAACACCTACGCGATCAACCAGATCGTGGGCACGTCACCGGACGGCGTCGACACCGCGATCCGCAACGGCCTGGCCCGGGCCAGCCGGACGCTGCGCAACCTCGACTGGTTCGAGGTCTCCGAGATCCGCGGCCATCTGTCCGACGACGGCCAGGTCAACCACTTCCAGGTGACGATGCAGGTCGGCTTCCGCGTCGAGGACGAGTAGCAAGCTGCCCCTCAGCCTCGTCATCGCCGGTGGCGGCCGGCCCAGCGCCCGCGATGGTGGCACCGTGGCCGGATGCCCCCGGAGGCCGCCACCCCCGCCGAGCCCACCGGTCCAGGCGATGCTCCCGAAGCCGGGCCGGGCGTGGTCCTCACGGTCGGTCACGGCCGGCTGGCGGGTGAGACGCTGGCGGGCCTGGTGGCCGCCGCCGGCGTGGACGAGCTCGTCGACGTGCGGCGCACGCCGTTCAGCCGACGCAACCCGCAGTTCAACCGGGACCAGGTGGCCGACGTGCTCGCAGGGGCCGGGGTCGCCTACCAGTGGTGGGAGGCACTCGGCGGGCGTCGCGAGACCAGGCCGGGCTCGCCGAACGTCGGGGTCACGCCCGCCGAGCTGCGCGGCTACGCCGACCACCTCGGCTCCGGCCAGGGGTACGCGGCGCTGACGGCCCTGGCCGAACGGGCCCGGGCGACGGCGCTGGCCATCATGTGCGCCGAGGGCGATCCGGCACGCTGTCACCGTCGGCTGTTGGCCGATGCGCTCGTGGCGGTCGCCGGCCTTGCCGTGGTGCACCTCGCCCACGACGGAGCCCGGCTGCCCCATCAGCCTCACCCCAGCCTGCGCGCTGCGGCCGGGGTCCCGCGCTGGGATCGCGGCAGCGACCGCCCGTTCGGTGTCTGATTCGCTGGTAGGGCAGGCGTCGTGGCTGCCCGGCGGCGGTCAGCGCGCGGTCAACGCGACGTCAGCGAGACGTGGCACCGCTCGCACAGCCCGATGTCGCTGGCCGCGTCGCGCGCGTCGCAGCGCCAGCACCGTTCCGCGTCCTGGGGTGAGCCGGGGGAGAAGCCGTCGCCACGCTCGGTGGTCGCGTCGGTGTGCACCTCGCGCACCATGCCACCCCGGGCGTCGAACTCCATCCACATCTCCCGGGCCGCCGTCGCGGTCGCCGCCGCCTCGTAGCCCGGTCGCCACCCCTGCCGCCAGCGGGGCGACGAACCCGCCAGGACGAGCCGCACCTGGTGGCCAACCCGGCTTTGCAACACGCGGTAGCGCCGATCGACGTCCGGGCAGACGCGCCGCAACCGCTCGTAGTTGTCGGCCCCCATCTCGAGGATCTCGGCCTGAACCCGGCACAGCTCCTCGCCGAGATCCGGCTCCGGAGTCGAGGTGCCCAGACCGGTCGGGGGCGGCGAATGGGACGTGGACGTGGCCGTCACAGATGCCTCCCGTGCGCGTGTCGCGGGCGATGCCTACTGCCAGACGACCGAGCGTACTGCCCTCCGCGATGGGACATAAATGACTCCGACACCTACTGGTGGGCGGTCGAGTGGCCTGGACCGGTGCGACCCGGGGTGTGGCCGGTCCGCCGGGCGGACCAGGTTCGCGAGGTCGCAGTCGGCGGTACGCTGAGGGCCGACGCCGACAAGCGACCCCGACGAGCGACGGTGAGAAGCGATGGGGGATCCGCCGGAGCTATGCGAGCTGTGCGCCGAGCAGGTGGCGCCGAGTGAGGCGTACCGAGCCGAGCTCTCGGTGGGGGACCTGATGTGCCCCACGCCGATGACCTTCCACCGCGAGTGCTACGAGCGGGCTGCGGAGGTGTGGCAGCCGGGCAACGCCACCATGTGTGGCTACGACCCGGAGTTCCCCGAGACCGGGCAGTGGCCCTCGCCCACCGCCTACGAGTGAGGGCGTCAGGCGTAGTGCTCGCCGAGCTTGCGGTGACCGGCGAGGTCGATGATCTCGGCGAACTCGTCGAACGACATCAGCTGATCGAGGTCGTCGCGCAGGGTGCCGCTCTCGGCCAGCGTCTCGTAGGCCTGCCGCAGGGCTCGTGCTGCCGCGAGCAACCCGGTCAACGGCGTGACGATGAGGTCGTAGCCGAGCTCGTGGAGCTCGGCCGGGGCCAACAGGGGGGTTCGCCCGCCCTCGATCATGTTGGCCACCCGGGTCACCCCGCTGACCGTCTCCGCCACCTCCCGGAGCTCTTCGGTGCTCTCAGGCGCCTCCACGAACACCGCGTCCACGCCCACGTCCCGGGCCGCGGCCGCGCGAGCGGCCGCCTCGGCCAGCGACACCGCCGCCCGGGCGTCCGTGCGGGCCACCACGAACAGGTCCACGCCCTCGTCGCGCAGGTCCACCACGGCGCGCAGCTTGGCCAGCCACTCGTCGCGGTTGACCACCTCCTTGCCGGCGAAGTGGCCGCAGCGCTTCGGTGACACCTGGTCTTCCAGGAACAGGCCCGCAGCGCCGGCCTCGTGCAGCAGTCGCGCGGTGCGGATGGCGTTGAGCGGGTTGCCGTAGCCGGTGTCGGCGTCGACGATCACCGGCCGTTGCGTGGCCCCGCACACCGTGCGGGCCGCCTCGGTGATCTCCGTCTGGGTCAGATAGCCGTAGTCGGGCAGCCCCAGGTGGGCCGCCGAGACCGAGTAACCGGAGATGAACATGACGTCGAACCCGGCCTGCTCGGCGAGCCGAGCGGACAGCGCGTCAAAGACCCCCGGCATGTTGATCGTCCTGCCGGCGGCCAACAGCTCGCGGATCCGGGCAGCAGGGGTCGCGGACGTCATGGCGTCTCCAGGGGCCGGCGGTCGGGTCAGGCCGGTCGCCCCACGAGCCGCGCGAGCACGCGCACCTCGGGATAGACCTGCAGCCCCAGCATCTTGGGCGGCTTCACGTCGAAATCGCGGATGTCGAAGGTGTGCTCGCCTTCCACCACCAGGGAGCCGCCGTCGAGGCGGGCCGTGACCGTCTCCGAGAACTGCTGCTCGACGCCGTGGAAGGTCAGGGTGCCCGACAGCTTGAACTGGCCGGGACCGCCGCTGGCTTCGTCCAACCGATAGTTGATCGTAGGGAACTTCTTGGCCTCCACCCGTCGCCGCATCTCTTTGTCCTGCAGCGTGTGGCCGGACTCGAGCGCCTCGATGGGAAGTTCCACGTGAGCCGACGGCTGCGGCTCCAGCTGGATCTGGCCCTGGTCGTCGATCTCCACCTCGACCCGGCCGGACACCTCCTGGCTTTGGCCCTCGATCGGGTGCATGCTCGACTCCGCCTTGATGTCGATCACGCTGTCCGACGTGAACTGGAAGCTCTGCATGTGCCCTCCCTCGTGGGTTCCGTGTCGCGGTTCGCGGCGCCCGCCCTGCCGTCACCGGCATGTTCGGCAGCAGATGTCGAACCAGACATTACACCCGTTGGCGTGAAGATCGCGAGTCGGTCGCTAGGGCGCTTGCGACGCTGAGTGAGATGCGTCTAACATTTTGCTGATGGCTCATCGAACACTGCTGGACTGCTGCGGCTTGGAGCACACCCCAGCGGTGGAGGACTACCTCAAGGCGATCTTCCACCTCAGCAGCCGGGGGGCGGCCAGCACCTCCGACATCGCCGAGCAGCTCGGGGTCGCCGCCCCGTCGGTCTCGGCGATGTTGCGGCGCCTGGCCGAGGGCGACCTCGTCGACCGGGGGACGCGCACCGTCGGCCTGACCGAGCACGGGCGACGGCACGCGTTGCGGATCGTGCGCCGCCACCGACTCCTCGAGGCCTTCCTGGCCGAGAGCCTCGCAGTGCCCTGGGAAGAGGTGCACGACGAGGCCGAGGTGTTGGAGCACGCGTTGTCGGACCGGCTCGAGGAACGCATCGACGCCTACCTCGGCTACCCCGAACGCGACCCGCACGGCGATCCGATCCCCCCAGTCGAAGGTGCCCACGACGAGTCGTGGGCCCAACCGCTGTGGGTGGCTCCTGTCGGGGCGCTGTTCACCGTCGAGCGGGTCTCCGACCGGGATCCCCAGGCCCTGCGGTATCTCGCCGACTGCGGCATCCGACCGGGCGTCACGGTGGTGGTCGGCGAGCGCGATCCCTTCGGCGGGCCGCTGTGGGTGAAGGTGGACGCCGCCGACGGCCGCCAACACCAGGCGCTCGGCCCGCCGCTCGCTCGGCTGATCACCGGCCGCTGGCAGCTGCCGTGAGGGCCCAGGGATTCCACCGGCTGGCCTGGCTGGGCCTGATGGCGGTGCTCGTCGCGGCGTGCAACGGGCCGGCGGTCGAGGATGACGACGACCGTCTCCGTGTGGTGGCGACGTTCAGCGTGCTGGGCGAGGTGGTGGAGGCCGTGGGAGGCGAACGGGTGGCGACGACCACGATCGTGCCGGTCGGGGCCGACCCTCACACCTATGAACCAAAGCCGTCGGACGTGGTGGCCATCGAGCGAGCCGACGTCGTGGTCGACAACGCCCTGGGCCTCAGCCCGTGGCTGGAGCCGCTGCGGTCTCGGGTGGCGGGGACCGTCCTGAGCGTCGGCGAGCGGGTGGGCTCGTCCCCGCGCGAGGACCCGACCGGGCGCATCGACCCCCACGTGTGGCTGGACCCTCGCCTACTGGCCGAAGCAGGCGAGGCGCTTGCCGACACGCTCGCCGAGGCGGATCCGGAGGGGGCCGCCGGCTATGCGCAGCGGGCCGATCAGCTGGGCGACGAGCTGGACGAGTTACACGCCGAGCTCACGGATATCCTCGCGTCCGTCCCCGAGGAGCGACGGTTGTTGGCGACATACGAGTACGCCTACAGCTATTTCGCCGACGCCTACGACTTGGAGATCGTCGGCAGCGTGATCGGCGCCACCACCGAGGAGGAGCCCAGTGCCGCCCAGGTGCGCCAGCTGATCGACGCGGTCCGCGAGCGCGACGTCCCGGCGGTGTTTCCCCAAGTGGGCGAGCCGGCCGGCGTCCTCGAGCGCGTGGCCCGCGACACCGGCGCCGGACTGGGACGGCCTCTGTACGTGGACTCGGTGGGGGAGCCGGGGTCGGACGCGGACAGCTACGCGGGCATGATGCGCGCCAACGCCGAGGCCGTGGTCGAGGGTCTGACCGGCGAGGAGGCGGACCGATGAGAGCGCCGCCCCGGACTTCCGGGCTCTCGGTGGCCGGGATGACGGTGCGTCGTGGCGGCACGACCGTGCTGACCGACGTCGACCTACGCGCCGAGCCGGGCACCCGGACCGCGGTCATCGGACCGAACGGCGCGGGCAAGTCGACGCTGCTGCGCGCCATCGCAGGGCTGGTTCCCCCCTCGGCCGGCACCGTGCACCTCGACGGGCAGCCGGCGGCACGCCACCGCGCCGGGATCGCCCTGGTGGCCCAGCGCGCCGAGGTGGACTTTCGCTTCCCCGCCCAGGTCCGCGATGTGGTCGCGATGGGCCGCCATCCCCACCGGCGGTTGCTGCGGCGGGCGACCGCGACCGACCGCGAGGCCGTGGACGAGGCCGTGCAACGCCTCGAGCTGAGCGAGCTGGTGCACCGGCCGATCGGGTCGCTGTCCGGCGGCCAGGCCCAGCGCACCCTACTGGCCCGAGCGCTGGCCCAACGCCCTCGGCTCTTGCTGCTCGACGAGCCCTTCGCCGGCCTCGATGCCCGCTCGATGAGCCTGCTCAGCGACGCTGTTGCCGCCGAAGCCGCACGCGGGGTGGTCGTCGTGGTCGTCCACCACGACCTCGCCAGCGTGGGACAACGCGAGGAACACCTCGTGGTTCTCCGAGGCCGGGTCATCGCAGCCGGTCCCCCCTCGTCCACGCTCACCGCCGGGGTGGTCGCTGATGCCTACGGCGGCGTGCCGCCCCTGGTCGGGTGGTTGGCCGACGACGAGGCCGCCCTCGGTGGCCGGACGGGCGGCGGCCGGGCGAGATCCGATCCGGGCACGCCGGGGGAGCGGCCGTGAGCGAGCTGCTCGAGCCACTCGGCTACGGGTTCGCCCGCGCCGGCTTCGTGGCCGCGGTCCTGGTGGGGGTCAGCGGCGCGCTGATGTCGTGTCTGCTGGTCGTCCGACGTCAGGCGCTGCTCGGCGACGCCATCAGCCACGCGGTCCTCCTCGGCGTCGTGCTCGGGTACCTCGCCGCTGGCGACGCCGGCGTGATGTGGGGAGCGCTGATCGTGGCGGTGGCCAGCGCGCTCGTGGTCGCCTGGATCGAGCAGCACACCCCGGTGCGTTCGGATGCGGCCATGGGCATCGTGCTGACGTTCGGGTTCGCGCTCGGACTGGCCATCATCTCGGCGGCCCAGCCACCCGGCGTCGACCTGTTCCACGTGCTGTTCGGCAACCTGCTCGGGGTGGGCACCGCCGACCTCGTCACGACCGCGGTCAGCGCGGTCGTGGTGGTCATCGCCGTCGTCGTCGGCTACCGCACCTTCCAGGCCTGGTGCTTCGACGCGGACGCGGCCGCCGCTGCCGGCATGCGGGTCGCGATCGTCCACTACGTGTTCACCGTCGTGCTGGCGGCTGCCATCGTCGCCGCGCTGCAAGCAGTCGGGGTGATCCTCGTGATCGCGCTGTTGATCACCCCCGGAGCCACCGCGCAGATGCTCACCAGCCGACTGCACACCATGATGCTGGTCGCGGTCGCCTGCGGGGTGATCGCCTCGGTCGGCGGGCTGTACACCTCCCTGGTGGCGGATGTGGCCGCCGGCCCCGCGATCGTGTTGCTGGTCTCGTTGCTGTTCGCCTTCGCGGTGGTCTTTGCCCCCCGACACGGCGTCATCGCCAAGCTGCGCGCACGCGCCCAGCCGGCACCGGCCAGCCGTCCCGTCTGAGCGGACGCAGGCAGACTGGAGGCGATGCGCTCGCCACTGCTGTCGCCGGTCTGGCTCCTGGGCCACGTGTTGGTGGCGGCCGTGCTGGTCAGCTTCCCGCTGCTGGGGCTGTGGCAGCTCGACCGCCACGAGGAGCAACAGGCCACTAACGCCGCGCTGGAGCAGCGCCCCGACCAGCCGCCGCTGCAGCCCGACGAGCTCGACGGGGACCCCGACGAGCTCGCCTATCGCCGGGCGGAGCTGGTCGGCACGTGGGAGCCCGCCGACGAGGTGTTGCTGTCCACCCGGACCTACCAAGGGCGGCCCGGCCACCACGTGCTGACCCCCCTGCGCCTGTCGGACGGGTCGGCCGTCCTGGTCGACCGCGGCTGGGTGCCCTACGACGTCGACGCACCCCCCGTCGAGGGCGCCCGACCACCCGACGGCCGGGTGGAGGTGACGGGACTCGTGCTGCCGCGCGAGCCGGCCCGGCGGGCCGGGGCTCTGGACGGCGAGGGGCAGGCGGCCTCCGACGTCGGGGCCGGCGACGCGATCGAGTTCGTCTCCCATGCCGACCCGGCCGTCGTGGGCCGGACGCTGAGCGAGCCGCTGCCGCCGGTGGTGGTGCGAGCCGACGCCGGCCACCGCAGCGCCGGCGCCGAACTGCCGGTCACCGTGCCGCCCCCCGAGCCCGAGGCGGACGTCGACCACTTCTCCTACGCGATGCAGTGGTTCCTGTTCACCGTGGTGGTGGCGGTCGGCTATCCGGTGCTGCTGTGGCGCCGCCAGCGCGACGGAGGCCACCCACCCGCCGAGCACGGCCTGTCCGCCGCCGAAGCGGGGCCGTCTGGCGGCGAGGGTGGACCACCCGCCACCGCTGGCCGCGACGGTGGCCTCGAGCCGAACCGGTCTCAGCCGCCCGCCGACGCCGGCCACTCGCCGAGGCCGTGAAGCGCATGGCCATCGTGGTGGCCGCCGCGGCGGCGATCGTGACCGGGCTGGGCCTCGCGGTATGGCTGGCACAGCGCCCGCTGCTGTATCTCGATGGCGGCACGGTGCCGGCCGAGGCGCCGCCGGGGGTGGGCCCCGTGACGCTGGCCACCGAGGACGGCCTCGAGCTGCACGCGTGGTGGGTGCCGGCCGAGTCCCCGCGGGCCGCCGCCCTCGTGCTGCCCGGCAACGCCGGCACCCGCGCCGACCGCGAACCGCTCGCGCGGATGCTCACCGACCTGGGCGTCTCGACCCTGCTGGTCGACTATCGCGGCTTCGCCGACAACCCGGGTCGGCCCAGCGAGCCCGGCTTGCGCGCCGACGCCCGCGCGGCCCGCGCCTGGCTCGACCAGCGGGAGCCGGCGCCGGTCATCTACATCGGCGAGTCGTTGGGAGCGGCGGTGGCCACCGGCCTCGCCACCGAGCGGCCGCCGGCGGGGCTGATCCTGCGCTCCCCGTTCCCCTCGCTGGCCGAGGCCGCCGCGGCTGCCTACGGGCTTCCCACGGTGCCCGAGCTCGTGCTGCGCGACCGTTATCCGGTCGCCGAACAGATCGCCACGCTCGACGGCGTGGCCGTCGCCGTCCTCGCCGGCGCCGAGGACGGGATCGTGCCGCCCTCGCTGTCAGCGCGGGTCGCCGCGGCCGCCGGCGTCGAGCCGCGCACCGTGGACGGCGCCGGCCACAACGATCGGCTGTGGCTCGACGGTCCGGCCATGCGTGAAGCCGTCGAGGACGTGCTCTCCGCCGCGACACGGGACTGACCGCGCCCACCGCGCCGCGCTGGCTCACTCGGGCAGCGGGCGGCGCCCCATGAACCCAGTCTCGATCGGATGCCAGTACGAGAGATCAGGCTCTCGCTCCAACCAGCACAACAACCCCTCTCGGCCCTCGACTTCGGCGGGGAAGTCCAGCAGCAGCGGCGCGATGCCCTTGACCTGCACCCCGCGCTGGGTGAACCCCTCGACGAGCTCGTGCAGGCGCGCTTCGAGGGCCTTCACCTCGGGCACCGCCCCCTGCTCGGCGTCGCCGGCCTTTTGGGCGAGCTGAGCGTCCGCCAGCTGCGCGCGGACCTCGACGAGCTGGTAGCTCTCGGCGATCACGTCCGGCAGCAGGTCGCGGGCTTGTTGGATGGTGAAACGTTCGGCCATGGCCACCAAGTATGGGGTGCGGCGGCCACGGACACCACCGGGGAGGCGGCCAGGCGTGGTGATCAGGTGTGGTGAGGTGGTGAGTGGGCACACCAGAAGCGAACCCGAGGAAAGGTGCTGTCGTGGCTGCTGCAACCCCTCAGCCGGTGCTTGCCGAGATCTCTGTGGAGCCTGCCGCCACGGACGGCGAGCATCGCCGCTTGCTCAAGATGGCCCTGGACGCGCTCAGCGGCCCCGAGCTGGAGCGCCGGGTGGGACCGACGTCGACGGTGCTCAGCGGCGAGCTCCACGACGTGCTCCACGCCGTCGAGCGGGCGCACACGATCATGG
>CAYQMQ010000004.1:0-23652 GCA_964418395.1 uncultured Actinomycetota bacterium | reverse complement strand
CTTCTCGGTGTGCACGCATTCGGCTACCACCTGCCTTGGTGTCGAGGGCCGGTCATGGGACCGAGGCTGGTCCCAGCGTGGGCGCCCTTGTCACAGCGAAGGCAACTCGACATTCATCGCCGCCCTCCCCGTGTCGCGGGAACAACGGCAGACCTCCCGAGACGCTCGGGACCCGCGTAAGGCCGTCGGGTGACTCCACTGGTTCGCCTCGTTGTCTGGCCCCTCGTGACTAGTGAATGTCGGGGCCACCCACCGGTTCGCGCCGCGGTGGGCAGCGGATTGGTCGCGGACCGAAAAATCCCGAGCAAAAGGGTGTGGCCGACGGCGCGGGCGCAGGTTGCTCAGCACCGCCGCCAGCGGACTGGCCGGCACCGTGACGGCGCGAGCGAACCTCGGCGCCCCGGACCTGGGCGATCAGCTGGTGTGAGGCCGTTCGGCGGGGGCCAGCAGCTCGGCGGGCAGGGCGCCGCCGGCCATGCGGGCCGCCTGGGTCAGCGTCAGGGGATCCACCACGCTGTTGCGGGCCCCGCGCTCGGCGGCCACCACCACCGCGTCCACTCCGGCGTCGTCGTCTCGAGCCAGAACGGCCGAGCGCCAGTCAGCCCCGCCGACCGCCTCCCGCAGGCGGCGCACGACCGTGTCCGCGTCGACCGGCGCGGGAAGCTGCGGATCGACGGCAATCGCGATCGCCAGCGCCGTCGCCGAGCCGCCGGCGGCGCGGGCGCGTGCGATCGCCCGGGCACACGGCAGGGGCCATCTCCGGGTTCCGGTGGGGTCGAGGCCGAACGTCTCGGTCACGTGGGTGGCGGGATCGTCGTCGGGCTCGGTGGCCAACGCGCCCGGGGGGACGCCGGCGACGTCGAGCGTGTCGGCGAGCTCGCTGCCGCCGAGCTCGATCGTGGCGGCCAGCAGGTCGTCGGTGGACAGGGGCCGCCCGGTCACCGCGCCGCCGGCCCAGCGCAGCACGTCGTCGACACCGGCCAGCCGCGGCGAGCCGTGGCGGGCGCGGTCGACCAAGCGGGTGAGGCCGGCCATGAGATCGCCGAGTCGGGCGCTGGCGGCGCCCTCCGCGGTGGCCAGGGCCACCAGCACGTCCAGGGCGGAGGGCTCGCGCGCCTCGACCGCGGCGGCGCGGCGGGCGGCGGTGACGGCGACCAGCGCCTGGTCGGTCAGCCGCACGCGCCGGCGGGTGGGCTCGTGGCGCGTCATGGGAGGAGACCGTACACTCGTCACCCGCGCCAGGTGCGCCGGTCAATGCGCGTTCGGTCTCACGATCAGGAGCTTGTCGATGTATGCCGTAGTCGCCGCCGACGGCAAGCAACATCGCGTCGCAGTGGGCGACACGATCGAGGTGGACCGCGTGCAGGCCGACCCCGAGGAGGGCGTCACGCTGCGCCCGGTCATGGTGGTCGGCGATGACGGCGCGGTCTCGGCCACGCCCGGCCAGCTCGACGGCGCCTCGGTGCGCGCCACCGTCGTCGAGCACACACGCGGCCCCAAGATCACCGCGTACATGTACCACAACAAGACCGGCTACCACCGCAAGACCGGCCACCGCTCGTCGCTGTCGAAGCTGCGGATCGACGCCATCGACGCCTGATCGACGTCATCGACGCCGAATCGACAGCATCGGCGCCTGAGCGACGCCTCCGACCCTGACTGCCCCGCACACTCCTGGAGGACTCACGCCATGTCGACCAAGAAGGGTGGCGGCTCCACCAACAACGGCCGCGACAGCAACGCCAACCGCCTGGGCACCAAGCGCTTCGGCGGCCAGGCCGTGACCGCCGGCAGCATCATCGTGCGCCAGCGCGGCACCCCGATCCGTCCGGGCCGCAACGTCGGACGCGGCGGCGACGACACCCTGTTCGCCCTGGCCGACGGCACCGTGTCGTTCCGCACCTCCGGCAAGCGCAAGTACGCCGACGTCGAGCCGGTGTCCTAGCCACGAGCTCGCCGGCGCCGCGCCGGGATCCCGCACCCACGCGGCGGGTGCCGTGACATCCCGCGGATGAGGCGTGCTGGAGGGAGCGGCGGGGATCCTGGTCACCCTCGTGGCGGTGGTGCTGCTCGGCGGGCTGACCGGCCTCGTGGCCGCCGGGAAGGGCCACCGCTTCCGCACCTGGGCCCTGGTGGGCCTGGTGTTGCCGTTGGTGGCGCTGGTGGCGGTCATGCTCGTCTTGCCGGATCGGTCGGAGCCGGGTCAGGGCCCGTCCGCAACGGCGGTGGATGCCACACGCCGCAGCGCGGTGGCCCGCTCGCTGGCGTCCGGCGGGCCGGCGACGCGC
This sequence comes from uncultured Actinomycetota bacterium, assembly GCA_964418395.1. Classification (GTDB taxonomy): domain Bacteria; phylum Actinomycetota; class Nitriliruptoria; order Euzebyales; family Egibacteraceae; genus QS-5-72-10. The sequence goes on along the minus strand of CAYQMQ010000004.1, from coordinate 21,364 downwards.
CAGGAGCTGGTCGAGCGCACCGGGGTGTCCGATCGCCGGGTCAAGCTGGAGCTGTCCGGGCTGGCCGATCTCGGCATGGCCGCCCGCGAGGGCACGATCTGGCAGCTGTCCGAGCAGGGCGCCGAGGTCCTCGCCGATGTCGGAGCGGCCGACGACGCCGTCGCTGACGCCGTGCGCGCCAGCCCCGCCGCCGTGGCGCTGCTGGCCGGCCCCGGCAGCGACCGCGATGTGGCCACCCGATCCGGGCTCACGCGGCGGCAGGCTCGGTTGCAGCTGACCGGCCTGGCCGATCTCGACGTCGTGACCTGCGACCCCGCGCCGCAGTGGCGGCTCACCGACAAGGGGCGGAGCCTGCTGACCGGCGAGGCCTGATCGCCGCTGGAGGGCGTTGAGGCAGTTTGCACCGTTTTCGCGGACGCTCGGGCTCGATGCCGCGGTGCGCCCGCGTAGGGTGTTGATCGATGCGCCTGGGACTGACCGCCGATGAGCTCGCCGCCCTCACGTGGAGCGGCGAGCCGCCACGGTACGCGGGGCACGCTTGCGGGCTGCGGTTGTTGGAAGGCGAGACCGTGGCGTTGGTGGGCTCGGGAACCGAGGCGGTGTTGGACGGGCTCGCCGACACGCTGAGAGAGACCGCCGTGGCCGTGGACGGTCCGGCGGCGGCCGGCGAGGGCCTGCTGCGGGTCCACGCGGTGCAGGCCGCCCGCCTGGGCGCCGAGGTCATGCTGGTGCGCGGGCCCGTCGACGCCTCCGCCCTCACCGACCGGGGGCTGGCGGTCGCCGACCTGGCGGCCTGCTCCACGTTGGGGCTGACCGCCGTCGCCGGCGTCACCTGCCCTCAGCTCGCGGCGCGGTTCGCTGATCGGGTCGCTGTCGTCGCCGACGGCTACGTGTCGGCCACCTACCCGGTGTTCGCCCCGCGCCCCCGCGACCCGCAGGACGTGGCCCACGTCACCGACCGCGTGCGCCGTCGTCTGGCCATCGGCTGACGTCGCTGTGCACCCCGAGCCGGCCGCTGCCGGCCTCCAGCCGGCCTCTACGCGGGCTCCAGCCGTTCGCTGGCCGGTGGGGCCATCCGTCAGCCGCGCTACCGGCCAGGTCACACGGTCACCACCTCTCTGGCCGAGCTTGCGGCAACATGTTGGCTGCAACGCCGGCCTGACCTGCCCGGCGAGACGCGCCCGTGGTCATTGCCGGGACGGGTCGGCGGGGTAAGGGTGGGGGTCGGCGGGCCCGACCCCTCTCGGTGGGAACAGGAGAGACGTGTGAAGCTCGGTCGTTCCGATCGTGGCCGCTGGCGGACGGTCGTGGCGGTGCTCACCGTCGCCATCGCCGCCGCGTTCCTCGTGCTCGCGGTGTTGCTGTTGGTGCTGACGACCCTGTGCGGCATGACCGGAGCCGAGCAGCAAGTCAGCTCGTGCCAGCGCGCGATGCTGTGGCAGGCCGTGCGCGCGGCGGCGCTGGCGATCCCGTTCGGGCTCGTCGGCGTGCTGGCGCTGGGCTTCGGCGAGGACTGAGCCCACCGCCCGACGGCTACCCTGCGCGGCAATGAGCGAGTTCATCGACGCCGTGCGCGTGCACGTCGCCGCCGGAGACGGCGGCAACGGCTGCACGTCGTTCTTCCGCCAGCCCTACGAGCCCAAGGGCCGGCCCGACGGCGGCGACGGCGGCCACGGCGGCGACGTGATCCTGCGCGCCAGCCACGACGTCACCAGCCTGCTCGACCTGCACTACCGCCCGCACCGCCGCGCCGGGCGCGGCCGCCACGGGCAGGGGGATCGCCGCCGTGGCGCGACCGGCGCCACCGAGACGATCCTGGTGCCCGAGGGCACCGTGGTCACCGACGACGACCACGACACGCTGCTGGCCGACCTGGCCGTGGACGGCGACGAGCTGCTGGTCGCCCGCGGCGGCCGCGGCGGGCTCGGCAACGCCGGGCTGGTCTCGCGCCATCGGCGGGCGCCGCGCTTCCACGAGCTCGGCGAGCCCGGCGAGGAGCGCTGGATCCGCTGTGAGCTCAAGCTGTTGGCCGACGCGGCGCTGGTGGGCATGCCCAACGCCGGCAAGTCGTCGTTGATCGCCCACCTCTCGGCGGCCAAGCCCAAGATCGCCGACTACCCGTTCACCACCCTCACGCCCAACCTCGGCGTGGTGCGCGCCGAGCCGGTCGACGTCACCGTCGCCGACGTCCCCGGCCTCATCCCCGGCGCGAGCGAGGGGCGCGGCCTCGGGGACGCGTTCCTGCGCCACGTGGAGCGCGCCGCGGTGCTGGTGCACGTGCTGGATTGCGCCAGCCTCGAAGGCCGCGACCCGCGCGACGATCTGCGCGCCATCGTCGCCGAGCTCGAGGCCTACGGAGCCCGCACTCCGGGCATGCCCGGCCAGACGCCGCTGCACCAGCGCCCTGCCGTGGTGTGGCTCAACAAGGTCGACGCCGACCGCGAGGTGGCCGAGCTCGTGGCCGCCGACCTCGAAACGGACGGCTGGGAGGTCCTGGCCGGCAGCGCGGTCACCGGGGAGGGGCTGTCGGCGTTGGTGCACCGGTTGTCTCGGCTGGTGGCCGACGACCGGGCCCGGGCCGAGCCCCGCGACCGGGCGCCGCGCACGGTGCTGCGGCCCGTGGCCCAGCCAGAGCCCCTGGCGGTGGCGGCCACCCCCGACGGATGGGTGGTGACCGGCGGCAAGGTCGACCAGTGGGTGGCCCGCACCGACTTCGCCAACGACGAGGCCGTCGGCGCCCTGCAACGCACGCTGGCGCGCGCCGGCGTCGAGCGCGCCTTGGCTGGGGCGGGCGCCCGCCGCGGCGACACGGTGATCCTCGGCGACGTCGCCTTCGATTTTGAGCCCGAGGCGGTCGACGACCTCGACCTCGCCGACGAAGCCGACGCCGACGCGGACCGCGCCCCGGACGAGGCGCCGCCACGATGACCTCGCGGTTTCCCCGCCCCGCCCGGGTGGTGGTCAAGGTCGGTTCGTCCAGCCTGCGGGCCGAGCGCGGCATCGACCGCGACGTGCTGGGCTCGTTGGTGGAGCAGCTGGCCGGCGTCGCCACAGCGGGAACGCAGGTGGTGCTGGTCTCCTCCGGGGCGGTCGCCGCCGGCATGGACGACCTCGGCCTCACCCGCCGCCCTGTCGACCTGCCGGGGCTGCAGGCCGCCGCCAGCGTCGGACAGGGCGCGTTGGTGCACGCCTACGCCGAGGCGTTCGCCACCCACGGCATCCCGGTCGGGCAGGTGCTGCTCACGCCGTCGGACGTCACCGACCGGACGCGCTACCTCAACGGGCGCAACACGTTCGAGCGGCTGTTGGCGCTCGGCGCGGTGCCGGTGGTCAACGAGAACGACGCCGTGGCCACCGACGAGCTGCGCTTCGGCGACAACGACCGGCTCGCGGCGCTGGCCGCCTCCATGCTGGGCGCTCAGCTTCTGGTGCTGCTCAGCGACGTCGAGGGCGTGCTCGTCGCCGGCGACGGCGACGGCCAGCCGCGGGTGCTCGAGCGCGTCGACGATCCCGCCGACGTGGCCCGGTACGACCACGGGGGCAGCTCCGCGGTGGGCACCGGGGGCATGGTCTCCAAGGTCGAAGCGGTGCGGGTGGCGCGGTTCAGCGGCTGCCACGCGGTCATCGCCCGGGCGCGGCGTCCCGGCGTGATCGGCGACGTCATCGGCGGGCAGCCGGTGGGCACGTGGTTCCCGCCCTCGACGCGGCGGCCGGAGAGCCGCAAGCTGTGGATCGCCTTCGCCAAGCACCCGGCCGGTGTGGTGCGCATCGACGGCGGCGCGGTGGACGCGCTCGTGCGCGGCGGCAAGTCCCTGCTGGCCGCCGGCGTCACCGGCGCCGACGGCGAGTTCGGTGCCGGCGACGCCGTGGACGTGCTCGGCCCGGACGGCACGATCGTGGCCCGCGGGCTGGTGGCGCTCGACCGCCCCACCCTCGAGCGGGTGCGCGGGCGCAAGCAAGCCGAGGTGGCCGCCGAACTCGGCGTCGACGACGCGCCCGAGCTCGTCCATCGCGACCAGCTGGTGGTGCTCGATGGCTGATCGCCCCCCCTACGGGCACGACGGCGAGCCGAACGGCTATCCTCCGGCGTCGCTGCTGGTGAGACCGGCATCCCCGGGAGGTGTGCCATGACCATCGTCGACTCGCTGGTCGATCTCGTCGGCGACACGCCGCTGGTGCGGATGGCGTCCTTCTCAGCCGGCGTCGCGCCGACGATCCTGGGCAAGGTCGAGTACCTCAACCCGGGCGGCAGCGTGAAGGACCGCATCGGCTTGGCGATGATCCGCGCCGCCGAGGAGCAGGGGCAGCTGCAACCCGGCGGGACGATCGTCGAGCCCACCAGCGGCAACACCGGGGTCGGGCTGGCGATGGCCGCCGCCCAGCGCGGCTACCGCTGCGTGTTCGTCATGCCGGACAAGCAAAGCAACGAGAAGATGGACCTGCTGCGGGCCTACGGCGCCGAGGTGATCGTGTGCCCCACCGCCGTGGAGCCCGACGACCCCCGCAGCTACTACCGCACCGCCGACCGCCTCACCGAGGAAACTCCCGGCGCATTTCAGCCCAACCAGTACTTCAACCTCGCCAACCCGCAGACGCACTACGAGATCACCGGGCCCGAGCTGTACGCCCAGCTCGACGGGGACATCGACTGTTTCGTGGCCAGCCCCGGCACCGGGGGCACGATCACCGGCGTGGCCCGCTATCTCAAAGAGCGCGGCTGCCGCACCGAGATCGTCGGCGCCGACCCCGCCGGGTCGATCTTTTCCAGCCCCGAGCCGTACCCGTACTTGCTGGAGGGCGCCGGCGAGGACTTCTGGCCCGGCACGCTCGATCCGGACGTCGTCGACCGCTGGGTGCAGGTCACCGACCGCGACAGCTTTTTGACCACCCGGCGCCTCGCCCGCGAGGAGGGGATGCTGGTGGGCGGGTCGGCCGGCACGGCCGCGTGGGCGGCGCTGCAGGTGGCCGCCGACTACGGCCCCGAGGCCACGATCGTGGCCCTGCTGCCGGACACGGGGCGCAACTACCTGTCGCGGATCTTCAACGACGACTGGATGGCCGCCAACGGCTTCTTGGAAAAGACCGGGCCCACCGCCCTGCTGAGCCAGGTGCTGAAGGAGAAGCTCGGCGACCTGCCCGCCATCGTCCACGCCCACCCTCGCGACAAGGTGCGTGATGCGATCACCGTGCTGCGCGAGCACCAGGTGAGCCAGGCGCCCGTACTGGACCGGACCGAGCCGGGCATCCAGGGCGCGCGGCCCGAGGCGGTGATCGGATCGATCCACGTGCGCTCGCTGCTGGACCGCGCGTTCGCCGACCCCGGGGTGCTCGACAAGACCGTCGGCGACGTCATGGACGCCGCGATGCCCAGCGTGGACGTCCGCGAGACGGTCGAGGTGGCCATGCAGGTGCTCACCGGCGATCAGCCGGCCATCCTGGTGCGGGAGGGGTCGACGCTGGCAGGCCTGCTGACCCGGTCGGACGTCCTCGACTTCCTGATGAACAAGTAGGAGCGAAGGCCGCTGATGCCCTCCGACGGCTCCCCGGCCCGGTGGCACACCTCGGGTCTGGCGACCCGCGCGATCCACGCCGGCCAGGACCCCGACCCGGCCACCGGCGCGGTCATGACGCCGATCTATCAGACGTCGACCTTCGCCCAGACCGCCGTCGGCGAGCACGCCGGCTGGGACTACGCCCGCGGCGGCAACCCCACCCGCGACGCCCTCGAGACCGCCCTCGCCTCGCTGGAAGGCGGTGACGGCGCGGCGCACGGGATCGCGTTCTCGTCCGGCCTGGCCGCCTGTGACGCGGTGCTGCGCCAGCTGCGCCCCGGCGACCACCTGGTGATGGCCAACGACGTCTACGGCGGCACCTACCGCCAGATCGCCCGCGTGCACCACCCGTGGGGGCTGGCCTTCGACCCGGTGGACCTGTCCGATCTCGACGCCGTCGCCGCCGCCATCCGCCCCGAGACCCGGATGCTGTGGGTCGAGACCCCCACCAACCCGCTGCTGACGGTGTTCGACATCGCCGCCCTCGCCGAGCTCGGCCACGCCCACGGGCTGACGGTGGTGGTCGACAACACCTTCGCCACCCCGGCGCTGCAAGCCCCCCTCGCGCTCGGCGCCGACGTCGTCGTCCACTCCACCACCAAGTACCTCGGCGGCCACAGCGACGTGGTCGGCGGGGCGATCGTCACCGCCGACGACGATCTGGCGCAGGCCTACCGCTTCCACGCCAACGCCGTCGGCGCCGTGCCGGGCCCGTGGGACGCGTTCCTGGTGCTGCGGGGCATCAAGACGCTGCCGGTGCGCATGGCCGCCCACGAGCGCGGCGCCGAGCGAATGGTGGCCGCCGCCGGCGAGATGGACCAGGTGCGCCGGGTGCTGTGGCCCGGCCTGCCCGACCATCCCGGCCACGCGATCGCCACCCGCCAGATGCACGGCTACGGCGCGATGGTGTCGCTGCGGCTGGCCGACGCCGAAGCGGCCAAGCGCGCCTGCGAGCGCTTCGCGGTGTTCACCCTCGCCGAGTCGCTCGGCGGGGTCGAGTCGCTGGTCGAGCACCCCGCCGCGATGACCCACGCCTCCACCGCCGACTCGCCGATCGCGGTGCCCGACGACCTCATCCGCCTGTCGGTCGGCCTTGAGGACCCCGACGACCTGATCGCCGATCTGCGCCAAGCGGTCCGCTGACGGCGCGCTCCGTCGTGCCGAAGGGCGGCGGCAGCGCGTCAGTAGGACGGCGGCCGGGTGGTCGCCTCGCGGGTATCGCGAGCGAAGCCGCCGGGCGGGCGCACGTCCGGCAGCTTTAGCGGATCCACGCCGTGATCGTTGACGAGGTGCTGGTCGAGCTCGCCGCTGACGGCGAACCGAAGTTCGCATTTGGGGCACTGAGCGGGCATGGTGGTCCCTCGACGCTCGGACGGTTCCGTGCCTCAACCGTAGCCGAGGCCCGCTACCCTCGTTAGACCCGCACACAGACGATCTTCGGAGACGATGCTCGTGCCCGCCCGCTGCCGGTCCGTGGCTGCCCTGATCGCGGTGGCCGCGCTCCTCATGGCGCTCGCGGCGCCGGCGCTCGCCAGCGGCAGCGACCCGCTGCGCGACCGGCAGTGGCACCTCGATGCGGTCTCGGCGACCCAAGCGTGGCCGGCCAGCAGCGGCGAGGGCGTGACCGTGGCGGTGGTCGACACGGGTGTGGACGCCGACCACCCCGATCTGGACGGCCAGGTGCTGAACGGCTACGACGCGACCGATCCCGGCTCGTCGGCCGACGACGAGAACGGCCACGGCACGCTGGTCGCCGGTGTGATCGCGGCGATCGCCGGCAACGACGAAGGCGGGCGCGGCACGGCCTCGGCGGCCTCGATCCTGCCGGTGCGGGTGCTGGACGCCGACGGGCGCGGGCGCCCCGCCGATGTCGCCGAGGGGATCCGCTGGGCCACCGACCGCGGCGCCGACGTCATCAACCTGAGCCTGGTCGAGTCCTCCGGCAGCGCCGGCGACCTGCTCGACGGGGTCGGCCTGGTGGACCGCGACGTCGAGAAGGCGATCCGCGAGGCACACGAGGCCGGTGCGGTGGTGGTCGGCGCGGCCGGCAACGACGGTGACGACGAGGTCCCCTACTCCCGCGACCTGCCCCTGGCCGTGGTGGGGGCCGCCGACCGGGACGGGCAGCGCTGGCACCGCAGCAACGCCGACGCCGACACCCTGTTCGCCCCCGGCGTCGACATCGTGTCCACCTGGTCGAACGGGCGCTACGCCCAGTCCAGCGGCACGTCGTTCGCCGCCCCGATCGTGGCCGCCGGCGCCGCGATGCTGCTGGACGTCGGCGTCGATCATGACGACGTGGTCTCGCACTTGCGCCGACACGCCCGGCCCATGCCCCACTCGGGCGGCGTGGACGTCGTCGATCTCGCCGGCGCGCTCGAAGCCGCCGGCGGCGAGGTCGGCTCGTCAGCGAACGCGGGCCGGGAGGCCGACGAGCGCAGCCAGGAGGCCGCGTCCGGCGAACCGGCCGAGCCCACCGCTCAGACCGGCTCTGACGACAACAGCCCGAGCGATCAGGACGATGCCGAGGCCGGCCAGGCGACGGACGAGCCAGACCGCCCCGAGCCGGGCGAGGCCGACGACGGCGCCGACCCGACCCCGACCAACCAGTCCGACGACGACGCGGCCGCCGGAGCCGGGGACGAGCGGCCGCCCGGGGATGGCGATGGTGCCGACGGCGAGGACGTGGCCGCCGGCGACCGGCTGACGGTGGGCGACGACGGCGGCGGCCTGCCCGCCGGGCCGGTGGTGATCGCCTGGACGGTGTTCGGCGCGGTGGTCACCGGCCACGTCGTCTTCTCCCTGCGCCTGTTCGACTGAGCGCCCGCCCGTGTTCGCCGACGTCCGGGGGACGGCGGCGAGCCCGACACCGTCACCCGCCCCGGGAGGTCGATCGACCTCCCGGGGCGGGGGGACACGTCGGCTGGGATCAGGCGAGGTCGAACCGGTCGAGGTTCATGACCTTGTCCCACGCGGCGACGAAGTCCTGGACGAACTTCTCCTCCGCGTCCGAGCTGCCGTAGACCTCGGAGATCGCCCGGAGCTGGGAGTTCGAGCCGAAGACGAGGTCGACGCGGCTGCCGGTCCACTTGCGCTCACCGCTCTTGCGGTCACGCCCCTCGAACTCGTCCTCGCCCTCGCCGACGGGCTGCCACTCCGTGCCCATGTCGAGCAGGTTGACGAAGAAGTCGTTGGTCAGCGCCCCGGGCCGGTCGGTGAACACGCCGTGCTCCGAGCCGTCGACGTTGGTGCCGAGGGCGCGCATGCCGCCGACGAGCGCGGTCATCTCGGGGGCCGACAGCGTCAGCTTGTGCGCCCGGTCGAGCAGCCAGTGCTCGGCGGGGATCCCGTCGTCCTTCTGCAGGTAGTTGCGGAACCCGTCCGCGGTCGGCTCGAGGTAGGCCACCGACTCGACGTCGGTCTGCTCCTGGGCGGCGTCGGTCCGGCCCGGCGTGAAGGGGACCTGCACATCGTGGCCGCCCTGCTTGGCCGCCTGCTCGACCGCGGCGCAGCCGCCCAGCACGATCAGGTCGGCAAGGGAGACCCGCTTGTTGCCGGTCTGCTGGCCGTTGAACTCCTGCTGGATCTCCTCCAGCTTCGAGATCACGCTCGACACGCCGGCGCGGAGGTTGACGTCCCACTCGGCCTGCGGCGACAACCGGATGCGGGCGCCGTTGGCGCCACCACGCTTGTCGGTGTTGCGGAACGTCGACGCCGACGCCCAGGCGGTCGACACCAGCTGGGGGACCGACAGGCCGGAATCGAGGATCCTCTTCTTGAGCGACGCGATGTCCCCGGCGTCGATCAGCTGGTGGTCGACCGCCGGGACCGGGTCCTGCCAGATCAGCTCCTCGTCGGGCGCGAGCGGGCCGAGGTAGCGGCTGGTCGGCCCCATGTCGCGGTGCAGCAGCTTGAACCACGCCCGGGCGAACGCGTCGGCGAGCTCGTCGGGGTTGTCGTGGAACCGCTTCGAGATCTCGCGGTACGCCGGGTCCCGGACCAGCGACAGGTCCGTGGTGAGCATCATCGGCGGCTGCGTCTTGGACGGGTCGTGCGCGTCGGGCACGAGGTCGGCGTCCTCGACGTCCTTCGCCACCCACTGGTTCGCGCCGGCGGGGCTCTGGGTCAGCTCCCAGTCGTACTTGAACAGCAGGTTGAAGAAGCTGTTGTCCCACTGCGTCGGGGTCGGGGTCCAGGTGATCTCGATGCCGCTGGTGAACGCGTCGGGGCCCGTGCCGGTGCCGTAGCCGTACTTCCACCCCAGGCCCTGCTGCTCGAGGCCGGCAGCCTCGGGCTCGGGCCCGACGTGGGACTCGGGCCCCGCGCCGTGGGTCTTGCCGAAGGTGTGGCCGCCGGCGATCAGCGCGACCGTCTCGTAGTCGTTCATCGCCATGCGGCCGAACGTCTCCCGGATGTCGTGGGCCGCCGCCAGCGGGTCCGGGTTGCCGTTGGGGCCCTCCGGGTTGACGTAGATCAGGCCCATCTGCACGTTGGCGAACGCGCCGGTGAGCTGCCGGTCGTCGGTGAAGCGCTCGTCGCCGAGCCATTCGGTCTCCGGCCCCCAGTGGATGTCCTCCTCGGGCCCCCAGATGTCCTCGCGGCCGAAGGCGAACCCGAAGGTCTGAAAGCCCATCGTCTCCATCGCGCGGTTGCCCGCGAAGAGCAGCAGGTCGGCCCACGAGATGTTCCGACCGTGCTTCTGCTTCACCGGCCACAGCAGCCGGCGGGCCTTGTCGAGGTTGGCGTTGTCGGGCCAGCTGTTCTCCGGGGCGAACCGCTGCGCGCCGGTCCCGCCACCACCACGGCCGTCGTGGACGCGGTAGGTACCGGCCGCGTGCCACGACATGCGGATGAGCAACGGGCCGTAGTGGCCGAAGTCGGCCGGCCACCACTCCTGCGAGTCGGTCATCACGGCGTCGACGTCGCGGGTGAGCTCGTCGAGGTCGAGGTTGGCGAACGCTTCGGCGTAGTCGAAGTCCTCGCCCAGCGGGTTGGCTTTCGGGTGGTTCTGATGGAGGATCCGCAGGTTCAGCTGCTCGGGCCACCACCACTCGTTCGATGGTCCCTGGTAGCTCGTGCGGGCTCCCGACATCGGGCACCGGCTCGGGTCCTGTCTCACGTCAGTCTCCTTCTCGTCTTTATGCTGGCGGTCAGGGTGGGTCTCGCCTGGGACGGGTGGAGGCCCGTTCCGGAGTAGACTCGCGCTGAGGTTAGACTGAGTCAAGGATTGGAACAAGCGATTCCCGGGTATCGCGTCCAGGCCACCGAGGAAGGGACGAGCACGTGACCTCGCTGATCGACCGTCTGCGCCGCCGTGGGTGGCGACTGACGGCACAGCGACGGGCCATCGCGGAAGCGATGACCGGTGACCACGTGCACATGACGGCGGATGACGTGCTCGAACGCGCGCGCGAGGCCCTGCCCGAGGTCAGCCGGGCCACCGTCTACAACACCCTCAACGAGATGGTCAGCATCGGCGAGGTGCTCGAGATCGCCCATCCCGACGGCCGCAAGCGCTACGACCCCAACATCGGCCGCCACCACCACCTCCTGTGCGTGGAGTGTGGGCGGATACTCGACGTCCACATGGACGACCCGCACCTGGCCGCCGAGCAACAGCACGGCTTCGAGATCCTCGACGTCGAGGTCACCTTCCACGCGCGCTGCCCGGAGTGCGCCACCGCCGCCTAGCCGCCCAGCCGGGCACGCGGGAGGCTGGGGGCTACGCCGTGGCACGCGGTCGCAGGCGGTCCTGGCGGGGGCGTGTGGCGTACCGCGCACGAGCTGTGCCACGCTGCCGGCCGATGGCCCGATCCGGCTCCGTCGATGTGGACGCGCTGTTGGCCCAGCCGCTGACGGCGCGCGTGGCGACGTGCGACGTCGACGGCCCGACCGTCCGGCCGGTGTGGTTCTTGTGGGAAGACGGGGCGTTTTGGTGGCTGACCGGGTCATGGGCGGCGTTGCCGCGCCACCTCGAGCGCGACCCGCGGGTGGCGCTGGTGGTCGACACGTGCGATCTCGCCACCGGGGAGGTCATCCAGGTCATCGCGAAAGGGTCGGCCGAGCAACATCCCTACGACGCCGCGCGGGCCCGGCGCAAGCTCACCAAGTACCTGGGCCCGCACGAGGCGCGCTGGGACGCCCGACGCTTCGGCGCCGTGGACTTCAGCGAGGGGGCGTGGTTCGTGCGCCTCGAGCCGGCCTCGCTGGTGACCCAGGACCTGTCCTACCGGCCTGCTCCGGCTTCGCCGCCGGTGCCGCCCGGCGGCTGAGGATCCAGGGTGCGCTGTGTGAGCGGCTGCTAGGCCGACTCGTCGACCTCCGGGAAGGGCGGCGGGCGCTCCTGCGAGCGCCATAGCTGGTGATCGGCGGCCTGCAGGACCAGCTGTTGCAGCACCTGGGGGGTGGCTTGCAGCAGGCGCCACAGCTCCAGGGCGTCGCCGAGGTCGGAGTGCCACCGGGCCAACACCTCGTCGTCGTCGTGGTCGAGCTCGATGAACAGGCTGCGGGCGGGGGTGACCGTGCGAGTGGAGATCTTGGCGATGTACTCCTCGCGCGACTCGGTCCAGCCGGTGCGCACCACGAACTCGTCGGGTTCGGCGTCCTTGAGCTGTTGGGCGGCGGACTGCAGCGCGTCGACGAGCTCGGCGTGGCGGTCGTCGCGGGCCTTTTGGGTGCGCTGTTTCTCGGCGGCGGCCTGCTCCGCGGCCTCACGCTGGGCCCGGTCCATCTCCTCCTCGGCTTGCTCGCGCTGCTGGCGCAGCTCGGCGTTGCGCGACAGCTTCGCCGCGAGCTCCTGCTGGAAGTCCCCGTCGCTCATGTCGTCACCTTGGTCGGCGGCCCCGCATATGGGTCAATGGCCCCGCAAGTGTGCCGATCAGACCTGCCCAGCACCAGCCGGCCCCGCCCGGCCATCCGGCCTCGCCCGCCCGGCACGGGGTCCGACGGCGTCGGGCCAGCGCCTCCGCGTGTCGCTAGCATCGGTGGCGACCCGGACCAGGGAGGAGCGCCATGACCGGCGTGTCGGACACCTGTCGGGCCGCCAAGGCTGCCGCCCCCGCGGTGGCCGCGGCCACCACCGACACCAAGAACACGGCACTGGCTGCCATGGCCGACGCCCTCGTCGCGCGGGAACGCGCGATCCTCGAGGCCAACGGCCACGACGTGGAGACCGCGCGCGGTGAGGGCACGCCGGAATCCACCGTGGACCGGCTCGCGCTCACCAGCGAGCGCATCGCGGGCATCGCCGACGGGCTGCGCCAGCTGATCGACCTCACCGACCCGGTCGGCGAGGTCGTGCGCGGGTGGCGCCAGCCCAACGGGCTGCAGATCAACCAGGTCCGGGTGCCGCTCGGCGTCATCGCGATGGTCTACGAGGGGCGGCCCAACGTCACCGTCGACGCGGCCGGTCTCGCCCTCAAGGCAGGCAACGCGGTGGTGTTGCGGGGCTCGTCCAGCGCCATCCACTCGAACACCGTGCTGGCCGACACGCTGCGCGAAGCGGTCGCCAGCGCCGGCCTGCCGCGCGATGCCGTGGCGCTGGTGGACGACACCAGCCGCGAATCGGTCAAGGAGCTCACCCGCGCCCGCGGGCTGGTCGACCTGCTGATCCCCCGAGGCGGGGCCGGCCTGATCGAGTCGGTGGTCGCCGACAGCCAGGTGCCGGTCATCGAGACCGGGGTGGGCAACTGCCACGTGTACGTCGACGCTGGCGCCGACCTGGACATGGCCACCACGATCACGGTCAACGCCAAGGCGCAGCGCCCCAGCGTGTGCTGTGCCGCCGAGACGCTGCTGGTGCACCGCTCGGTGGCAAACGCTTTCGTCCCGAAGGTCGCCGAGGCGCTGACCGCCGCCGGTGTGGAGCTGCGCGGCGACGAGGCCACGCGGGAGCTGGCCACCGCCACCCCGGCCACCGACGCCGACTGGGACACCGAGTACGGCGAGCTGATCCTGGCCGTGCGCGTCGTCGATGACCTCGACGCCGCCCTGACCCACATCGGCCGGCACGGCACCGGCCACACCGAGGCGATCATCACCGACGACCGCCGGGCCGCGCGCCGGTTCACCGCCGAGGTGGACGCCGCCGCGGTCATGGTCAACGCCTCGACCTACTTCACCGACGGCGGCCAGTTCGGCTTCGGCGCCGAGATCGGCATCTCCACCCAGAAGCTGCACGCTCGCGGGCCCATGGCGTTGCCGGAGCTGACCACCACCAAGTATGTGGTCGAAGGCGACGGCCACATCCGCACGTGAGCGCGGCGGCGCGGACGTGCCGGAGCGCGTCCGCCCGCCGGCCGCGCCGCTGAACCCCGCCCGCGGCCTCGCCGAACCCGCCCCCGCTGACCCGAAGGTGTGCCTGCGATGAGCTCGTCCGCCCCGCTGGGCTATGCCGACGCCGCCGACGCCCGCGACCGTCTCGAACGGGCCGGCTATCTCGCCGACCACGCGGTGTCCACCGTCGCGTTCCTGGCCACGCGGCTGGCCAAGCCGGTGCTGGTGGAGGGCCCGGCCGGCGTCGGCAAGACCGAGCTGGCCAAGGCGATGGCCGACAGCCTCGGCGCCGAGCTGATCCGCCTGCAGTGCTACGAGGGCCTCGACGAGGCCAAGGCCCTGTACGAGTGGAACTACCGCAAGCAGCTGCTGCGCATCCAGGCCGAGCGCGACGCGGACTGGGACGAGACCGAGTCCACCATCTTCTCCGACGACTACCTGCTCGACCGCCCGCTGCTCACCGCGATCCGGCGCACCGAGCCCACGGTGCTGCTGATCGACGAGGTCGACAAGGTCGACTTCGAGTTCGAGGCGCTGCTGCTGGAGATCCTGTCGGACTTCCAGGTGACGGTGCCCGAGCTCGGCACGGTCGCCGCCGCGCGCCAGCCCGTGGTGGTGCTGACCTCCAACGCCACCCGCGAGCTGTCCGAAGCGCTCAAGCGCCGCTGCCTGTATCTGCACCTGGGCTTTCCCGAGCCGGAGCGCGAGGCCGCGATCGTGGCCCAGCGCGTGCCCGAGGTGCCCGAGCGGCTCGCCGAGCAGCTGGTCAAGGTGGTGGCCAGCCTGCGCGAGCTCGAGCTGCACAAGCCCCCCTCGATCGCCGAGACCCTGGACTGGGCGCGGGCGCTGGTGGCGATCGGCGTCGACAGCGTCGACGACCCCGAGGCGGTGGCGGCGATCTCGGCGCTGCTCAAACACGACGGCGACGTGGCCAAGGCCCACGAGCATCTCGGCCTCGCCCCCGGCTCGGCCGGCAACCCGAACCGGAACTGATGCCGCCCGCCGCCGCAGGCGACGCCGCCGGACCGCCCGCGCATCAGGGCGGATCCGGGCAGGAGAGCGCGCCCGGGCAGCAGGGCGGACCCCCCGGATGGGGCGACGGGCTCCCGGCTCGCGTCGAGGCGTTCCTGGCCGGTCTGCGTGACGCGGGCGTGCCGGTGGCGATGGCCGACGCGCTGGACGCGCGCCGGGCCCTGGGCGTGATCGACTGGCGCGAGCGCTGGCAGGTGCGCGAGGCGTTGGCGGCTTGCGTGCTGAACCAGCCCGGCCACCGCGCCACGTTCGACCGGCTGTTCGACGTTCACTTCCCGGCGTCGCTCGGTGCCCAGGCCGGGCCCCGCGAGCCCGGCGACCTGCTCGATGCCCTCGCCACGGCCATCACCGGCGGCGACACGGCGCGGCTGCACCAGCTCGCGGACGAAGCCGTGGCCACCTTCGGGGCGGTGGCGCGCCGCGACGGCCTCACCGGCTACGCCAGCCACCGCGTGACCCGGACGGTCAAGCCCGGCGGGCTGCGGCGGCGTCTGCTGGAGACCGAGGGCCTGTCCGACGAGGACGAAGATCTGGACACGCGGCTGCGCCGCGCCGAGGTGGACCGCTGCGTGCAGGCGTGGCAGGACGCCGTCGAGCAGGCGGTGCGCCGACGGCTGGCCGAGGTGGACGGCGTCGAGCAAGCCGCTCGCAGCCTCGGCGAGCCGCTGCCGGAGGACCGCGACCTGCTGCGGGTCTCGGCGGCCGAAGCCGACGCGGTGCGCGCCGCCGTGCGCCCGCTGGCCCGCCGGCTGGCCGCCCGCCTTGCCAGCAAGCAGCGCCGCGCGCGCCGCGGCCAGCTCGACGCCCGCCGCACGCTGCGGGCGGCGATGAGCACCGGCGGAGTGCCGATCGCTCCCGTGCTCGCCCGTCGCCGGCCGCACCGCCCCGAGCTCGTGCTCGTCTGCGACGTCTCCAGCTCGGTGGCCGAGTTCGCCCGCTTCACCCTGCTGCTGTGCCATGCGATCCAGGGCCAGATGGCGCGGGTGCGCAGCTTCGCCTTCGTCGACGCGCTCGACGAGATCACGGGGCTGTTCGCCGACGACGACGCCGAGAACGCGTTCGCGCGGCTGTGGGCCGAGGCGCGGGTGGTCCGCTTCGACGGGCGAACCGACTACCGCGCCGCGTTCGCCACCCTCGACCGGGACTACCACGACGCGATCACCCCGCGGTCGACGGTCATCGTGCTCGGCGACGCGCGCAACAACTACCGCGCGGCCGGCACGGACGAGCTGGCCGCGCTCGCCGACCGCGCCAAGCGGCTGTACTGGCTCAACCCCGAGCCGCACGCCCAGTGGGACGGCGGCGATTCGCTGGCCGGCGCCTACGCGCGCCACGCCGACCAGATGGTCGAGTGCCGCACGCTGCGCCAGCTCGCCGGGTTCGTGGAGACGCTGGCGTGAGCGCGGCGCACGCAGGCGGCACCGCGGCGCGCGCAGGCGGCCGCGACAAGCGCCGCCTCGGGCTGATGGGCGGCACGTTCGACCCGCTGCACATGGGTCACCTGGTGGCTGCCGAGCAGGTCCGCGCCGACCTCGGCCTCGACGAGATCGTGTTCATCCCCGCCGGCGACCCGTGGCAGAAGTCCCGCGAGGTCACCGGCGCCGAGCACCGGTACCTGATGGTCGTGCTGGCCACCGCGCCGAACCCGCACTTCTCGGTGTCGCGCATGGAGCTCGACGTGCCCGGCCCCACCTACACGGTGGACACGCTGCGTCGCCTGCGGGCGGCGCTGCCCGACGACGAGCTGTTCTTCATCACCGGCGCCGACGCGATCCTGTCGATCCTCACGTGGCGCGACGCCGAGGAGTGCCTGTCGTTGGCGACGTTCGTGGCCGCCACCCGGCCGGGCCATGACCTCTCGGCGCTGACCGACACGGGCGTCGCCGACCGGGTGCTGCGCCTGGACGTGCCGGCGTTGGCGATCTCCTCGACCGAGGTCCGCGAGCGGTTCGCCGCCGGGCGCTCGGTGACGTATCTGATCCCGCGGCCGGTCGAGGAGTACGCGCGCAAACACGGGCTCTACGGCGTGCCGGCTTCGCATCTGGGGGTGGACTCGCGACTGGGCGACGGCCACCAGCGCGACGGCGACTGAGTCCCGTCGCGGGTCGGCCGCTCGTGACCCCGTCCTCCTTGCGAGCCCGCGGACTCGTTTGGCATCGTCCCCGGCGATCCGTGAGCTGATCGTGCGGTGCGGGGGCCACGGGGGTCATGCCAGCCAACGGGGGCGGCGGCCGTCGTGCGGGGCCCGACGTGTCGGGCACGCCCTTCCGGTGGACCCCGGCCTCGGCGAGTGGAGCGGGCGAACGCCGGATGCGGTCGTATGAGTGCGGCCAGGAACGGAGCGTGTCATGAGCGGGTTCGTGTCATTGTCGCGTCACGGCGTGGGTACCGGTGACTGGGGGAGCTGGGGGAAGGCGGCCCTGGTGGCGCTGACGGTCTTCGCGTTCTTTGTGGTGCTGTTGCCGGCGTCCGCTCAGGACGACGAGGTGTCGCTCGAACAGCCCGAGAACATCATCTGCCGCAACGACGCCAACGCCGACGTCGACGACTCGATCCAGGTGCGCTGGGACGACAAGTCGGACAACGAGTCGGCCCACGAGGTGCAGCGGTCCGTCGACGGTGGTGATTTCTCCCAGGTGGCCGAGGTCGCCGCCGACAGCAGCAACAGCGAGCGCTACACCGACACCGACGTCGGACCCGGCAGCGCGTACCGCTACCGCGTGCGGGCGATCGACGACGGCGACACGGGGCCGTTCAGCGACACGTGCCGCCGCCCGGCGCAGCTCGACAGCGACAACGGCAACTTCCGCGTGTACCACCGGCCGTACCCCACCTCGGACGCCCCGGACAAGAACGGCCACCAGATGACGGTGCCGTCGGACACCAACGCCGACGGCGACAACGAGTACGCCGCCCGGGTCGGCGGGCTGCTCGAGGGCAGCAGCACGGCGCTGGAGGCGCTGGGCTTCCAGAACTTCGCCTACTACGAGGGCGACGCCGACAGCCCCGTGGCCACCGACCTGAAGTGGTGCGACGGCGGCGGCTGCGCCTGGACGAACAGCTTCGCCAACGGCAAGCAGCACATCGGCCTGGCGCCACAGCACATGGAGCCCTACGACCCCGCCACCGGCGAGAACGCCCGCAGCGTGGCGATCTCGCTGCACGAGGCGTTCCACCTGCAGCAGTACAGCTACGGCGGCGTGGGCGACGCCCCGGCCGCCAACTGGGTGTGGGAGGGCCAGGCCCGCTCGATCCAGGACAAGGTGTGCGTGGATCCCCCCGGGGAGCCCTGCAAGTCGCTGGACGCGGGCCAGAACGGCTTCGCGGACTACGTCGGCCAGGTCAACGGCTATCTGTCCAACCCCGACCGCGACCTCACCCGCAGCTCGTACAGCGCCGCGCTGTTCTGGACGTATCTGCTGGAGCAGTACGGCGACGTCGACGACGAGCCCGAGCGCGGCATGGACGTGATGGTCGAGTTCTGGGAGCGGGCGCAGGCGCAGCGCAACGACACCGGGATCGGCACGATCAACCGGACCCTGGAGGAGCTCGGTGAGTCCGACCGGTTCCGCGACGTGTTCGAGAACTTTGTGGTGGCCAACTACGCCAAGGACCTCGACGCCGGCTCGGTGCCCGACACCTACCAATATGTGGACGAGACCCAGCCGCCGGGCTCGTACGATCCGGTGGGCCTGGACGTCGACACGTCGCTGGGCGTCGGCGAGCAGGTCGGCCCCAACCTCACCGACGTGAGCTCGCGGGGGGCGCGCTACTTCCAGGTCCGGCCCGACGAAGCGGTGGGGACGCTGAAGGTCGAGGCGCATCAGGACGCCTCGAACAACCCGGCCTTCTACGCGGTGCTGGGCGTGGAGGGCGACCAGCTGACCCTGGAGCGGACCGGCTCCGGCGCGGACTTCGTGGAGTCGTTCGACAACCCCGGCTACGACGAGGTCGTGCTGATCGTCGCCGGCCTGCGGGAGGATCTGAACTTCCGGTGGGCGGTCAACGCCCAAGAGCCGGTCATGGACATCGTCGAGCCGACCACCGGGCAGCGCGCCCAGGCCGGCGACCCGGGGGATCCGGACAAGTTCCTGACCAAGGTCGACGTGCTCGACCCCGACGGTGATCCGGTGGCCGGTCTCACCCCGGAGTCGTTCACCGTGACGGTGGGCAGCGAGACGGTCAGCGACGACGAGATGGTCTCGCGCAGCTTCGTGCAGGGTCAGTACTGGCTGCTGCTGCAGGCACCCGAGCAGAGCGGGGGCGCCGGGCGCTACGACCTGACCGTGGAGGTCGCGGGGCTGTCCGACACCGAGGTCGGCGCTGTGGAGTACGGCCCCCGCAGCGAGGTGGACAACGAGCTGATCGTGGACTACTCGGGCAGCATGGGCGACCACGACAAGATGTCGTCGACGCGGCAGGCCGCCCACCTGTACGTCGACACGTGGCCCTCCAGCGACCTGGCCGGGTTGGTGCGCTTCAGCGACACCGCCCAGGTCGAGGAGGACCTGGGCCCGCTGACCGATGCGCACCGCGAGAGCCTGCACGGCTCCATCGCCAACCTGGACCAGCCGGCTGGGCAGACGGCGATCGGCGAGGGGCTGTTCTCGGGGTTGGACCAGCTCGACAACCGCGGCGACGAGGATCACGACTGGGCGATGGTCCTGCTCAGCGACGGCCGCCAGACCTCCGGCAATCGCAACATCGACGACTTCGTCGACGAGTACGACAGCCGGACCGACGACGGCGATCCGGTCCCCGAGGTGCACACCGTCGCCCTCGGGCCCGACGCCGACCGCGGGGCGCTGCAGAGCCTGGCCAACGAGACCGGCGGGACGTATCAGTTCGCCTCGCTGCCCGACGACGCCACCACCAGCGGCACGGCGACCACGGCGGCGGCTGGCGAGCCCGACGACCTGCGCCTGCGGTTGCCGGCGATCTGGCGCGTCATCTCCGAGGAGGTCGTCGGCGAGCAGCAGGTCTTCGCCGGCAACGGCAACACCTTCGACTCCCCGAGCAACAGCTTCCAGGTGGACGGCGGCGCCGAGGAGCTGACCGTCGCGGCCAGCTCCGAGGGCGTGCAGGCTTATCAGCCCACGCTGACCGACCCCAGCGGGACGACTCATGAGCCGGTGATCGACCGGTTCGACCGCACGTTCTGGCGGGTGGGCTCCCCGGAGGCCGGCGAGTGGACCGTGCGCATCGACATGCTCGACACCCAGGAGCCGATCCCGCAGGACTACCAGGTCGACGCGGCGGTGACCAGCCACCTGACGATGGAGGGCTATCTGGGGTTGGCGCCCGAGGACCGCCTGGCCGGCCGGGGGATGCCGATCCTGGTGAGCCTGTCGGACACCGGGCCCATCACCGGCGCCGACGTGGATGTGGAGGTCACCGCGCCGGACGGGTCGAGCTCGACGCTGACGCTGTTCGACGACGGCGCCCACGGCGACGGGGAGGCCGGCGACGGCTTCTACGGGGCGACCTACCGGGCCACCCACGAGCCGGGCAGCTACGTGGCCACGATCTCGGCCGAGGGCTCCTCGGGCGTGTTCGGCGACTTCGCCCGGCGGGCGCGGACATCGTTTGCGATGACCGCCGGCAGCGACACCGACGGCGACGGCCTGCCCGACTGGTGGGAGGAGGAGCACAGCGGCGACCCGACCGGGTTGGACCCGGACGCCGACGCCGACGGGGACGTGCTGACCAACGCCGAGGAGTGGGAGGCCGGCACGCTGCCGCTGGATCCCGACAGCGACGGCGGTGGTGAGCTGGACGGGACCGACCCCGACCCGCTGGACCCGGCCGACGACCGGCTGTCGGCCCCCGACGCCGAGGCGTATCCGGGGGTGGGCGAGGTCGTCCTGCGCTACTCGAACAGCGACCAGTACACGTCGGTGCGGGTGGAGCGCGCCCCCGACCCGGGCGGGCCGTTCGGCCCGATCGCCGACGGGATCCCGGCCACCGGCGAGTTCACCGACACCGGCGCGAACAACGACGAGGAGCTCTGCTACCGGGTGCGGGGCCTCGGCGGCGGCGCGGAGAGCGACTACTCGCCGGTGACCTGCGCCACGCCGCGCACCGACCCGATCCCGCCCGACGGGTCGGTGCTGATCGACGGCGGGGCGCCGACCACCGCCGAGCCCGACGTCACCCTCGATCTGGCCGCGGCCGACAACCCCGAGCCCCACACCGACCATCCCGGCTCGCCGCCGCGGCCCGAGGACGCCGAGGTGTCCGGCGTGGCCGACATGCGCATCGCCGACGACGGCGACCTCGACGGCGTGCCGTGGGAGCCCTACGCCGAGACCCGCGAGTGGACCCTGCCCGACGAGCTGGGCCCCAGGACGGTGTACGTGCAGTACCGCGACGCGGCCGGCAACACCTCGGACGTGGTGCACGCCAGCATCGAGCTCGTCGACGAGCCCGCCGACGGCGGTGACGGCGACGGCGGCGACGGCGGCGACGGCGGTGACGGCGGTGACGGCGACGAGGATGCGGTCCAG
>CAYQMQ010000003.1:16558-30002 GCA_964418395.1 uncultured Actinomycetota bacterium | reverse complement strand
GGCAGCAGATAGGACAGCTCGTTTTGGGCCAGCGGGTACTCGAGCGGGTAGGTGAGCTCATTCCAGACATCAGGGTGGGGCGGGGTGTAGATCGGCGTGGGCACGAACTTGTTCCACGCGTTCGGATACGTCCCGCCGGGCACGGCGACGGCCCCGAGCAGCGCCGACAGCAAAAACAGCGTGCGCGAGACCTGCCAGCCGCCCTCGTTGCCGGCGGCCGCCGAGCGCCAGTTGTGCACCGCGAAGCGCGAGCCGGCCCCGGCCACGGTCTCGGCAACCTGCTCGAGGGTGGCGGCGTCGACGCCGGACTCGGCGGCGGCGAACTCGAACGTGTAGCCGGCGTACTGTTGAGCCAGGATCGCCTCGAAGGCCTCGAAGGTCGGCTCGGCGTCGGGGTGTTCGGCGGCCAGATACTCCTGCCAGTTCCACCATCGGCGCACGTAGTCGCGGTCGTAGCGGCCGGTCTGGATCAGATGGTTGGCGATGGCCAGACAGATCGCCGGCTCGCTGCCCGGCCACGGCGCCAGCCAATGGTCGGCGTGCGTGGCGGTGTTGGACAGCCGCACGTCGCAGACGATGACCTTGGCGCCCTGCTGCTTGGCCTCCATGATCCGCTGGGCATGTGGGTTGAAGTAGTGGCCGGTCTCCAGATGGGACGAGATCAAGAAGATGACGTCGGCGTTGGCGTGGTCGGGGCTCGGGCGATCGATGCCCATCCAGAACTGGAAGCCGGCACGCCCGCCGGACGAGCACACGTTGGTGTGTGAGTTGTGCCCGTCGACGCCCCACGCGGCCAGCACCCGTTCGGTGAAGCCGTCCTCGCCGGGCCGGCCGACGTGGTACATGATCTCGTTGCGGCGCTCCTCGACGATCGCGCGGCGGATCCGCCCGGCGATGTCGTCGAGCGCCTCGTCCCAGCTGACCTGTTCCCATCCCCCACCGCCGCGCGGGCCGACCCGGCGCAACGGGGTGAGGATCCGGTCGGGGTCGGTGATCTGGTTGATCGTGGCCGGCCCCTTGGCGCAGTTGCGACCCCGCGAGCCGGGCTGTTCGGGGTTGCCCTCGAACTTGCGAACCTGCAGCGTCTCCTTGTCCACATACGCCAACAGCCCACACGCCGACTCGCAGTTGAAGCACGTGGTGGGCACCAGCATGTGGTGACGCTCGACGCGCCGCGGCCACGCCGTGGGATCGAGCTCCACCCAGTCGTCCCAGCGCTCGGGCGGGGGGAACTGGGCTAGCTGCACCCCACTCGGCCCCGGATAGAAGGTCTCGCCGCGCGCCTCGGTGTCGGCCCGGGCGGCGCTGACGCGTTGCTCGAGCTCGTCGATGCGATCAGTCACGGCAACTCCTCCTCAGGCCAGCGGCACGAGCTGGCCGGCGCGGACATAGGCGTGCTCATAGGCCAACAGACCCACCAGGCCGGCCACCGCTCCCACCACCGGCAGCCACGGCGTCGCCAACGCCACCGCGACGAGGGCGGCCCCGCTCCAAAAGAAGCCGGCCATCCGGCCCCGCACGAGCTCGCCGACCGCCGCGGCGGCGTGGTTGGTCCCGTGCGGCAGGGTCACCTCGCCGGCGACGAACAGCAGGTGGGCGCCGGCGGCGACCGCGGTCGTCACGGCCAAGGGGACGAGGGCCCCACCGGCGATCGCCACCGACGTCACCACCAGCGCCGCACCCCCGGCCAGCATCGCCTGCACCACGAAATGCGGCGGCAGCAGCGGGTTCTGCCACAGGTCGCGGGCCTTGGCCTGGGCGAACAGAAAGGCGGTGTAGACGGCAGCGAGGACCGCCAACGGAATGCCCGGGATCATCAGCCCCTGGGCCACACCGTCCGCGCCCAACAAGGCCGCCAGCAGGTGAGCGGTCAGCACCGCGCTGTAGCCCATGATGATCAGCCCGCCCCGGACCAGCCAGCTGCGCCACTGGGGGCGGGTGAAGATGTAGAAGAACCGCGCGGGATGCTCGAGGTCACCGATCAACAGCCCGCCGGTGGCCGCCATGCCGAGCAGACCGATGAGCGGCACCGCCCACAGCCACAACGGGTCGCCCGAGCCGGCCACGCCCAGAAGCTGCAACAGCGCCCCCACCAGGTAGGCACCCGCGCCCACGCCCTTGGTCCACGTGTAGGCCCCCACGCGCCAATCCCACGGCACGTCGTGACCGATGTCGTAAGAGAGCACGGCCGCCGCCGAGCTGTTGTGACCCTCGCGTGCACCGGACCGCACGGTGTGGCCGTCCTCGAGGGGCTGTTGAGCCCACGCCATGATGTCGCCCGGTGGTTGAGCCGCTCCCAACGGATCCAGCGTGCTCTGGTCCGCCCCCTTGTAGAACAGCGTCGGCCGCGTGTCCTTCTCCGGCCGGCGTACCGAGACCGCCCCCCGATTGACCAGATCCGACAACCTCGAGGTCGGATCGTTGACGTCGCCGACGATGATCGCCCCCACCGGGCACACCACCGCACACGCCGGCTCCAGCCCCATGTCCACCCGATGGGCGCAGAAGTTGCACTTCTCCGCTGAGCCGTCCTCGGGGTTGATGAAGATCGCGTCGTATGGGCACGCGGCCATGCAGGCCTTGCACCCGATACACACCTCCTTGTCGAAATCGACGATCCCGTCGTCGCGCTTGAACATCGCCGAGGTCGGACACGCCGTCACACACGGCGCGTCCGCGCACTGATTGCACCGGGTCACCTGGAAGTTCCGCCGCGCCTGGGGGAACGTGCCCACATCGACCGACTTCACATACGTTCGCGTAACTCCCAGCGGGACCTCGTTCTCGGACTTGCACGCGGTCGTGCACGCGTGACAGCCGATGCAGGTGGACTGGTCGATGAGCTTCATCCACTGCGGCTGGTGATCCGCGGCCTCGCCGCCGTTCCCGTGTGTGTGACGCACTCCGCTCGTCACTGCGCCTCCCTTGTGCCGCTCGGTTGCGGCGCCGGTTCCTGCCGCCTCGGCCGGCCCCCGTCACCCGGTCCCGGGGGCGACCGATGAGCCTCAACACGCCGGTGCCGCTGACCCCCTATCAGGTGCCGCGCACTTCCCCGATGGCCACACCGCGCCGCGTATTGCGCCGATCCGATCGCGGACCGTATCCTAAGCAGGGATGCAAACGTTCGCAATACATCTCGGCAAGAGAGGGTCCTGATGCGGATCGTGAGCTTCGAGGGTGGCTTCGGCCGCGTCGAGCACGACCAGGTCGTGCCGATGGGAACCGACCTGCAGGCCTATTTGGCGGGCTCGCCTCCCGCGAGGGACGGCGACCCCTTCCCGCTCGGCTCAAGGTCCCTTCTGGCCCCGGTCCCCAACCCCAGCAAGGTGGTCTGCGTGGGGCTCAACTACCACGATCACGCCAAGGAGACCGGCAAGCCCATACCCAGCGAACCCCTGCTGTTCGGCAAGTTCGCCAATTCCGTGGTGGGCCACGGCACGTCGGTCGAGATTCCGCCCAGCGCCGAGAAGATCGACTACGAGGGGGAACTCGGCCTCG
Source organism: uncultured Actinomycetota bacterium (assembly GCA_964418395.1). Classification (GTDB taxonomy): domain Bacteria; phylum Actinomycetota; class Nitriliruptoria; order Euzebyales; family Egibacteraceae; genus QS-5-72-10. The sequence goes on along the minus strand of CAYQMQ010000003.1, from coordinate 26,504 downwards.
TCATCGGCCGCACCGCCCGGCGGGTGGAGCCGCGAGCCGCCCGCGATCACATCGCCGGCTACACGGTGGTCAACGACCTCTCCGCTCGGGAGCTGCAGTGGCGACTAGGCCAGTGGACCCGCGGCAAGGCGATCGACGGGTTCCTGCCGATGGGCCCGTGGCTGGTGACCGGCGAGGAGGTCGTTGATCCCCACGACTTGGAAATTCGCACCAGGGTGAACGGCGAGATCGTGCAAGACTCGAGCACCTCCCAGATGATCTTCGGCGTGGACGAGCTGGTGGCCAGCATCTCAGAAACCATCACCTTGGTCCCGGGCGACGTGATCGCTACGGGCACTCCGCCCGGCATCGGCGCTGCCGCCGACCCGCCGAGGTTTCTCGCCCCCGGTGACGAGGTCGAGGTGGCCATCGCACGGCTGGGCCGACTCGGCACCCGCCTCGTGGCTGCCGATGGCGGCGACCCTTGAACTGCAATCGATTGTACCTTACCCTCTCTTTCTAGATCGGGTGAGCGGTGACCGCGCCGAAGCCAGCGACCCACCGGCTCGACATCGCCTGAGCACAGAAGGAGGCTAAGCTCATGGTCGCCCACATCAGCGCGCTCGCGAGCCCGGACGTCGCTCAACACCTGAGGCGCTCCCCCACGGTCGTTCTGCCGTTCGGCAGCATCGAGCAGCACGGGCCGCATCTGCCGTGCGGCACCGACACGATCGCCGCGGAGCTGGTGGGGAAGGAGGCGGCGGAGCAGCTCGATGCGCTCTATGTCCCGTTCGGTCCCTACGGGATCACGCCGATCCACGCCGGCCATCCCGGCACGGTGAGCCTGCGCCGCAACACGTTCGAGGCGCTGCTCACCGACGTCTGTTCCGAGCTTCACGGGATGGGGGCCGACACGTTCGTCTTTGTGAACTGGCACGAGGGCAACAACGCGGCGTTGAACGCGGTGGCCACCGAGATGCAGGCGGCGTATCCGGTGGTGTTTGTCGTGGCCCAGGCCTGCTATGTGGCCCAGCGTCTCTATCGCGACGAAGGCGGCGAGCTCACCCACGGCGGGGGGATCGAAACACTCGCGGTCCTTGCCGAGGATCCCGAACTGGCCCGGCTCGACCGCGTCGGCGAGCCAACCCGGCCCGCGGGAGCCGATCGGCTCGACGAGATGCGCCGCTCCAGGGAGGTCTACGGGTTCGTGACCGACGTCAGCGAGATCGCCGAGGACGGCTGGTACGGCGCACCCCATTGGGCCACCGAGGAGCGAGCGGCGGACTTCGCCTCCCGGGTGGGGACCGAGGTCGCGAAGCAGGTGCACGACGTGCTGGCCGTCCACCGAGACCGGCCCGAAGGGTAGGTCAGCTCCCGGACGTCACCAGAGCAGCTGTTACGGGAAGCACCACCGCCACGAGACCGGCCAGCACCAGGAAGCGCCGGTCCGGCGCTCGGACCCACCGGCGCGCCGCGATTGCCAGACGCACGATCGGGCCGGCGAGCACCAGCCCCATCGCCGCGTAGCTCAGCGTCTGGCGAACCGCCGGGGCGGTGATCACCAGAGCGAGCACAGCCGACGCCACTCCAAAGACGGACAGCGCGCGCAACACCCAGATGCCCGCGCGCTCGGCCGCAGACGGAGCATCTCGCTGTATGGGGTTGGACGTCACAGGCGCACCACCAAGCCCACCGTGATCACCAGCAACACCACCGCGAGACCTCGCCGTGCCACCACCGGGGACAGGCGCTCCTGCAGCCGGGCACCCACCCGCCCGCCCACGAGGGCGCCCGCGACCGCCGCCGCCCCCCAAGCCGGTGCCAATGCGCCTCTCGGCAGGTACACGGCGAGGGCGGCCACGGCCGTCAAGCCGCTGGCCAACGTGGTTGTCGCGGCCGCGACCTTCACGGGCACGTGCATGATCTCGCTCATGATCGGGGTTTTGAGATAGCCACCGGACGTGCCGGTCAATCCTGCCACGGTCCCGGCCAGCGCCGACAGCACGAGACCCAGGCGGAGGCGCACCGCCTTGTAGGGCACCACCCGCTCGGCCAGGAGGTAGGCACCGCCCAGACCGCCGGGCTGCTCGCCGAGGTCGTCCGCGGTGAGCGTGGGGTCGGGCTGGTTCCGCATCCCCCCACGGGTGAACGTGGTGGCGGCGGTGAAGAGCAAGACGGCCGCCAGGAGGAGCCCGAAGACCTCGGTGGGCAAGAGCCCGGCGATCACCGCGCCGATGATCGCGCCGCTGCTGGCGACAGCCTCCAGGGTCACCGCCAGGCGGTGGTTGACCAACTCCTGCCGTATCTGCCGGGGCCCGGCCGCGGTGCAGCCCGCGGCGACGGTCAGCAGGCCGGCCGCGGCAGCCGCGCCAGGATCCACATCCACGAGCAGCAGCGCGGGCACGAGCAACACCGCCCCACCCGCCCCCATGGCGGTGCCCGCCGCGGCGGCGATCGCTGCGGCAATCGCCACGCCGACCACCGGGAGCTCAAGCACCTGCCCGCTCCCGATGTGGGTCCTCGGGGAGCAACAGGCCGGCTGCCACTGCGGACACCACCAGGAGCCCCGCCACACTGATCACGGCGACACGCTGGCCAGCAACGTCGAACAGGACCGCTCCCACGGCGGGGCCCGCCAGCAACCCGAAATCGCCGATGAACCGGTAGGCCCCCAGCTCCTTTCCCGCCCGGTGATCCGAGACGTGGTCTCCGAGGATCGTCGTCCCGGTCATCATCGCAAACGAGCCCAGCGAGATCAGGACGATGGCGGCAACCCACGCCCAGACGGCGCCCTGCACCGCCAGCAGCAGCACCCCGCCGGTCTGCACACACAACCCCGCCACCATCACCACCTTGCGTGGCAGGCGGTCGGCGAGCTGGCCGCCGGCGAACGCGGCGACGAATCGGGCCACGCCCCCCACCCCCGACGCGGCGCCGATCAGCCCGACTCCCAGACTCAGATTCTCTGCGCCGATGATCGGGATGAGGGTTTGGGGGATGGCGCCCATGAGGAACAACCCGGAGAAGCGCGCGCCGTACAGGGCAGCACGCTGTCCGATCCCGAAGGCGGCCTCAGCGTCAGTGTCCGACTCCTCAGAGGGGTCTTGTGCCGGCTCGTCTCTCGCCGCGGGCTGCTCCTCGGCGAGCCCGAGATCAGGCTTCCGAGCCCGGTAGCGAGCCGCTGCCCAACCGCCGGCCACCACCAGGAGCCCCAACCCTCCGCCACCCAGCATCGCAACCCGCCAACCGCCGAGGGCGGCGGCTAGGCCGGCGAGGGCGGGGCCGAGCGTCTGCCCTCCCAGCAGGGAAGCCGAGAACACCGCCATCGATCGGCCTCGGCGTTCGTTTTCGACGTTTCGCGCGAAGAACGTCTGCCCGGTGGTGTTGCCGGCGGCCGAGGCGATGCCCAGCACGATCGCTCCGGCGAACACGGCCCCCGGTGTCCACGCCAGCCCGATCAGCGTGCTGCTGGCGAACAGCAGCCCGCCCGCAAGGACGAACATCGGTCGTGGGCCGATCCGATCGAGCAGGGCTCCCGCGGGAAGGTCGACCACCAGTCGCCCCACGGCGAACAGGCCAGTCACCACGCCCAGCAGTGTGGCGTTCATCGCGAGGGTCTCGCCCATCTCGGGCAGGAGCGGCACGCGGAAGAACGTCACCGTGGAGATGAGCAGGACTGCGGCGGCCGTCCACACCGGTGCCCGGCGGTGCCACGGAGGGGCCCCCTGCTGCTCTGTGCTCAACCGTGGCACCGGTGAGCTCGTGACAGCGGATGCCACGTCCGGTCGCGGCTGTGAGCTGGCATGGTTGCCTTCCGGTCTCGGGCGCTGTCTCGTCCCGGCAGGTCACGCCCCCAGGGTCGCCGACCCTGGGGGCGTGGACCCGTCTCGCGGTGCGCGAGCGCCGCCACCGCGAAGGGAGCACCTCGGCTGCTACGCGTCCAGTGCAGAGGGGTCCGGCCGCTTCTCGAGACCCAGCTTCTCTTGCGCCTCGTGCACGCAGCTGAAGTCCACGTGGTCACGCCAGTCGAAGTCCTCGGACAGGTCACCGGTGCCCTGGAAGATCTCCACCGTCCGGTCCAGAGCCTCCGCGCTCGCACCCAAATCGTGACTCCAGTTGTCCTCGGCCTGCTCCGGGAAGCCCTCGATGTCGGTTTCGGTGACCTCGACGCCCTCGTTCTCCACGAGCTCGACGAGCTCGTCGAGGTTCTCCTGGTTGTTCTCGCCCTCGGTGGCCCACTGATGGCCGCGGATGCGGGCCTCCACGTAAGCGCAGACCGAGTCGCGGTTCTCCTGCAACGTCGAGTTCTCGACGACGATCATCTCGTTGGCGACCTCCCGTGACTCGTTGTACAAGATGCCGCCTCCGGCCTCCTCCAGGGTGCCGATGTGCCGGGGCTGAACCATCGCCAGATCGAGCTGGCCCGCCACGATCGCCTGCGCGCGGGCGTCGGACCCACCGCTGACCGACACCCATTCCACGTCCTCATCGGGGTCCAGGCCGTATTCGTCCTCGAGGATGATCCGCGCCGCGCTGATCCAGGGATCGCCCGCGGCGCCGCCGCTGATCTGCTTGCCGGGGATGTCCTCCGGGCCCTGCACGTCCGGGCCGTGTCCCAGCAGCCAGTCCTCACCGTCCTTGGACACGCCCACGATCCTCAGATCCCCGGCGCCCGCGGACAACGCGTTGAAGATCACCGACGCCTCGTCCTGAGCCACCCACACGGACCCGGAGAGCAAGGTCTGGATCGTCTCCTCGCTGATCACCGTGTCGGCTTCTTCTTCGAAGCCCACTTCGTCGTAGAAGCGCACTCCCGACTGCAAACTCGCCTGGTTGCCGAAGAAGCTTCCAACCATGGCCATCTCCACCGGATCCAGCTGCGGGTCCCACGACCCGTCGGACCCACCGTCGCTTCCTTCGCTGTCCCCGCTGGCATCCGACTCGCTGTCCGAACTCGACCCGCCTTCCTCGGCCGCGGTCTCGCTTTCACCACCGCCTTGGGCGCAGGCACCTAGCACCATCACCAACACGAGCAACAGGCCCATGACTGCCTGCCGCGATCCAACATTTTTCATGTTTGGCTCCTCTTTTTTCCGACGTACCCAGGGTCCGAGGCCACGAAGCCCCGGCGTCTCACAGTGACGCGCCATCTGCCCGCCACTTCGACAAGCGGTTCTCCAACGCGGACGTGGCACTCACGGTCGTCAAGCTCAACACCAAAAACGTCAGCAACATCACGAAGACCCGCTCGCTGTTGAACTGTCGCGAGGCTTGATACATCACGAAGCCCAGCCCCTCCGAGGCGGTGAACAGTTCCGCCGCGAAGAGCCCGACCAGTCCGCGAGCGAAGCCCAGCCGCAGCGCAGTGCCGACGAACGGCATCGTGGCCGGTGTGACGATCTTGCGAAGCGTCTGGATCCGGCTCGCCCCGAACGCTTGACCGACCTTGACCAGCGAGGCGTCCACTGTCTTCGCCCCGTCGAGGATCACCACGGCGATCGGCGGCACCGTGCTGGTCAGGATGATCCCCAGCTTCCCCCACTCGTTGATCCCCAGCCACAGCAGGATCACGGGGATGAACACGATTCGTGGGGTCATGAACGCGGCCCACACGTACGGGCCGAGTGTCCGGTCGAGCGTGGGGATGGCACCGACCATCAGGCCCAGCGGAACTGCGACCACGACGGACAGAAACATCGTTGCCAGGTAGTACCACACGCTGGAACCGACGGTGTCCCAGTAGATGCCTTGGTCGAGCATGACCTGCAGTTCGCCCCAGATGCCCGACAACGCTGGGAGAAAGATCGGTTGGATGCCCGCGACGCGAACGATCGTCTCCCACAGGGCTGCGAAGATCGTCACATTGACCACGGTAAGCAGCAGCCGTCCGGGGGTGCTCGACACCAGCCACCGACCCATCCGCCGTGCCGGGCTGTCGCTTCTTCCCAGCTCGGCCATCGTGGTCTCCGGACCGGCCCCCTGCGTGCCGTCCTGCAAACTCTGTGTCATGACCGCCGGCTCCTCTTGTTCCCCGTCACTGCGGCCTCATCCACAGCAGCGCGCCTGACGTTTCAGCCCGTCACACACCGGTTGCCACACGCCATCGCGAGGCGTAGCCCTCGAGCCCCCGTGACACCTGCACGAGCAGGATGCCGAACAGGATCATGACCAGCGTGTAGGCCAGCATCTTGGCCGTGTTGATGTTGCCCATGGTCGCCTCCATGGCCTCGGTGCCGACGCCCCCGGTGCTCACCACCATCTCGGACACGATGATGGCCACAAACCCTCTGGAGATGGCCAGCCGCAGCCCGTTGGCGATGAACGGCACGGTGGAGGGGATCACGACCTTCGTCACCAGCTGCCATTTGTTGGCCAGGAACGATCGGGCACAGCGCAGGAGGCTCGCGTCGACGGTGTTCATGCCATCCATCACTGACAAGATCAGCGGGATGGTGGCCGAAGCCACCACCATCCAGAACTTCAGTGACTGGCCCACGCCCAGCCACAGCAGGAAGAGGGGCAGCAGCGCCACGCGGGGCAGCGCGAACCCGGCCCAGAGGTACGGGCGGGTGACGATCCCGAGCAGCCGGAACGACCCGAACAGCAGCCCCAGCACGGCGCCTAGGATCCCTGACACCACCAGGGCTTGGGCCAGCGGCACCAGGGTGAGCCTCATGGCGTCCAGCAGTTCGCCGCTGGCGACCTCGGAGACGAACTCCTGCACCACCAGGATCGGGGACGGCAGCAGGATCGACGAGTAGCCGAAGAACACCGTCACCAACTGCCACGCCAGCAACAACACGATCAGCAGCATCAGCGCCTGGTAGCGGCGCCAGTCCCAACGGCTCATGATGACGTCCCTCCTCCTCCACGCCCTAGCTGGACGACGGGGCAGGCAGCTTCCCGCTCACGTCGCCGTTGAATGAGTGGGGTCTTCACCGTCACTGTCGTCTGACGTCTTGGCGCCGGTGATCTCCTCCGCCAGCAGGTCCCAGATCTGCTGGCGGGCCTCTCCGTACTCGGCGGTGCTCCGGATCGTCGCCGCGTCCAGGCCGGCCTTCGGGATGTCGGGCTCAAGGTCGCCCTTCACGCGGGCCGGACGGTTGGTCAGCACCAGGATCCGGTCGCCCAGGGTCAGCGCCTCGTCGACGCTGTGTGTGATGAACACCACCGTCTGACCCGTGGACCGGACGATCTGCATCAGTTCGTTCTGCATCACCTCGCGCGTGATCGCGTCGACAGCGGCGAACGGCTCGTCCATGAGCAGGATCTCTGGATCGATGGCCAGTGCCCGCGCCAACCCGACCCGCTGCTGCATCCCGCCGGACAGCTCCCGTGGGTACGCCTTCTCGAACCCCTCAAGGCCCACCATCCTGAGACATTCCCGAACCCGCTTCTTCCCGCTCTCGTCGAGCCTGCCCTGAAGCTCAAGGCCGAAGCGGACGTTCTTTTCGACGGTGCGCCACGGCAGCACGGCGTAATCCTGGAACACGACGGCGCGGTCAGCGCCGGGGCCGCGCACGTCCTTCCCCTGCAGCAGCAGTCGGCCTCGAGTGGGCAGGTGAAGGCCGGCAACCACGTTCAAAAAGGTGCTCTTGCCGCACCCGCTGGGCCCCAACAAGAATACGAACTGGCCTTTCGGGATCTTGACGTTCAGCTGATCCAAAGCGACCAGGGTCTCCCCTTTGCCTTCGGTCAGCTGGTATTCGAGGCGCAGATCCTGAGCCGCAATGGCGTAGGATGACAGCGGTTCATCGTTCCCAGACACCGCTGTTTCCCCGACCTGGAAGCTGCCGTAGCCGCTGGCCGCCTTCGGGGGCGCGCCCACAGATTTCGTCGATTTCAGACCCTTCAGACCCATGACCTCCACCTCTGTAGGGGTTGTTCAATCGCCAACGCGGTCTCCCAGCGCACGTGCGCCCTTCACACAGCCTCGTTCGTCCCTTCAGCGGGGCTCCACGCCGAGTGCGAGCGGCTTTGGCGCAGACAGGTTCCAACGCTCATATCTCCGGGTCGCCGAGCAGGCTCCGCACCTCGGTGTCGCAATGCAGCATGGAGTCGGGGAAGACGATCGTGATGGCGTCGGTCGGGCACGCCTGCTCGCACATCCCGCAGTACCAGCACTGCTGGGCGTACCTGATCTCGGGAAGCTCATCGGAGCCTTTCTCCTTGTAGATGATGTCCCCGGGGCAGACGAAGTCGCAGATCACACACCGGATGCACAGCTCATCGGTGATCTGGATCGGGTTGTGGACTTCCTCACCAAGCGGCGTGAACACCGTGGGGGTCGTCATGCCTGGGCCTCCTCAAAGTCGCTGGCCGTTGGCTCTTCAAGGTCTTCAACCTCGGGTGCGTCGCTGTCCTCGAATCGGATGGCCGTGCTGTCGTCGACATCCCGGCTCAAGATGATGAGCTTGCGCCAGTTCTCGTCGTCCCGCTCGGGATAGTCGAGCCGGTTGTGCGCGGCCCCCGAGCGGGATTCGCGCCGCTCGATCGCCGCTCGCACCATGAGCTCCACACACTGGACGATGTTGCGCGACTCCTGCGCCCGCATGAGGTCGTGGAGATCGTGCGCGAACAGGCGGCCCTCGATGTCCCGCTGTTCCAGGATCCGTTCCAACGCGACGAGCAGGCTCTTCTCGGTGCGCTGGAAGCCCGCGTGGGTGGTCACCACCTCGCGGATCACGTCCTCAAACTCGTTCCAGGGGACCCCGTCCGTCTGCTCGAGCGGGGCCACCAGCTGCGCTCGAGCCCGGTCGAGGGTCTCCTCACTCGGAGCGGGCAACCGCGCCCCGCCGTCGGCGGTGACGTTGCGTGCCGCCTCGCGACCGACGATCGCACCCAGTGCCGAGGCTCCGGCGATGCCGCCGCTGACCAGCGAGCAATCTCCCGCGCCGTACAACCCGGCGATGTTCGTCTCGCCGTTCTCGTCGACCATCAGGCCGCTGCCCCGGAAGTACACCCCGCCCCGGCGGATCGACATCTCGGAGACCGAGATCTCGATGGGATCGCGCTTGATGTCGATCCCCTTTTGCGTGAAGAACGCGGGAAGGGTCTCGCGGTCGACGCCCAAGGTGCGCTCGAAGTGGTCCAGCGTCTGTGCGTCGAGATGCCGGAGGTCGATGTACAGCGGCTCGTTGCCGGCGAGGGTCTCCTGGATGACGCCCTCGATCAGCATCGTGCGGCGCGCCTTCTCTCCGTTCGGGTCGTACTTGAACATGAACCGCTCGCCGTGGCGGTTCAGGAAGTGAGCGCCCATGCCCGCGTACGAGTTGGTGCCCTGCACCGACATGCCCTTGGGCGTCAGGGTGGCCTCGACGAACTCCATGTTCACCAGCTCTGCGCCCACGCGGTAGGCCTGGGCGTGGCCGTCCCCGGTGTTGTAGGGGTAGTGCCAGCTGTCGAACGGATTGCCCGAGGCGTTCTGCGACATCCGGTTGACGTCACCGGTGCAGACGATCACCGCCTGTGCCCGGATCACGTACCACTCTCCGGAGCGGACGTTGACGCCCACCGCGCCGTAGGCGCGGTTGGTGTCCGGATCGATCAGCAGCTCGGTGATCATCGTGCGGCCCAGCAGGCGCGTGCCCGCCCCCTTGGCCGCCCGGGCGATGTGGTACTTGAACTGCGTCCCGTCGAAGTTCAGGTGGTACTGACCCGGAAGGCCGAAGGCCCGAGTGCGCAGGTACTCCCCCGTATCCGGGTCGGTGAAGTCGACCCCCGCCCGCTCGAGCTTGCGCAAGACCTGGGGCATCTCGTGCACGACCCGCTCGGCGACCTCCATGTCCGCAAGCCCGTCGGTGAGCTTCGGGATGTGCATCAGCAGGTACTCGGGCGTGTCCCACTTGGGCCCGGAGTTCATGGCCGTCAGGTACTGGTCGACGCCGCCCCCGACGCTGCCGGCCCGCTCCAGCATCTTCGCCTTGTCGACCACCAGGACGTGGGCGCCCCCTTCGCAGGCCTCCAA
>CAYQMQ010000003.1:13833-16458 GCA_964418395.1 uncultured Actinomycetota bacterium | reverse complement strand
GCATCTTCGCCTTGTCGACCACCAGGACGTGGGCGCCCCCTTCGCAGGCCTCCAACGCCGCGAGACAGCCCGCAACGCCACCCCCGACGACGAGCACGTCGGTGTCGATCGACGTGGGATGTTCGTGCATCCCGGCCTCCTGTTCGCCTCGCTCAAAGTGTTGCAAACGAGTGTAGGACTTGCGCTTCGGTGCGGTCAACAGGGGTAAGACCGATCGAGTCGATCCGGTGTCCCCCTCCCGCCCGGGAGCCCCGCCATGACAGCATCGGCTTTTGGCAGGACGCCCTTTATTGCCCCAAACATCCGGACCCGGCGCACAGGTCCCGCTGGATCGCTTCCCATCTCCCCTGGGGCCCGCTAGAGAGGAAGGAAAGTGATGCAATCGAGTGTTTAGCCTACTGGCAGACGCGCCGGGATCAGTCAGGCCCCCTCGCTCTCCCGCAGCTCCGCCGAGACGTCGCGCAGGACGCTCTTGGCGTCGCCGTAGAGCATCATGGTGTTGTCGTACTCGAACAGCTCGTTCTTGATCCCGGCGAAGCCCGGGGCCAAGCTCCGTTTGATGACGAACACGCTGCGCGCCTGATGGGCCGGCAGGATCGGCATGCCATAGATCGGGCTGCCGGGCTGATCGGTCGCTGCGGGGTTCACCACGTCGTTGGCCCCGACGACGATGCACGCGTCGGTGCGGCTGAACTCCCCGGCGATCCGATCCATCTCCACGAGCTTGTCATAGGGGACGTCGGCTTCGGCCAGCACCACGTTCATGTGACCCGGCATGCGCCCGGCGACCGGGTGGATGGCGAAGGTCACCTGCGCCCCGCCCGCCTCCAGGGCCTGGGCGAGCTCCCAGAGCTCATGCTGGGCTTGGCCGGCGGCCAGGCCGTAGCCGGGCACGAGGATCACCGTGCGGGCGTTCTCCAAGACCATGGCGGCTTCTTCCGCGCCCGCCTGGCGCACGTTGGTGTAGTGCTGCGCGTCGCCCTGGCCGGCAGCCTCGCCGAACCGGCTGAACAGCACGCCGGTCAGCGTGCGGTTCATCGCGGTGCACATGATGCGGGTGAGGATCAGCCCCGCGGCGCCGACGAAGGTGCCGGCGATGACCAACACGAGGTTGCCGACCACGAAGCCCGTAGCCGCGGCGGCCAACCCCGACAGCGAATTCAGCAGGGAGATGACCACTGGCATGTCGGCTCCGCCGATCGGGCGAGCGAGCAGCGCCCCCAACAGCAGGCTGGCCACGGCCACGGTCAGCACAGCCGCAACGCTTCCTGGCCCACGGGCGAACAGCGAGCCCAGGACCATGACGGCGACCGCGGCCACGAGCAGCGCCGCGTTGGCGACGTGCCGGGCGTTGCCCAACGCCCCGGTACCGGAGAGGGTCCCGCGCAGCTTGAGCTCGGCAACGAGGCTGCCGCCCAGCGTGGCGCCGCCGATGAGGATCGACAGGCCGACCGTCAGCGTGACCACTGGGCCCAGAGCCGCGACCGGGGTTTGCTCCGTGGCGGGTTCGACGGCGTGCAACCAGAAATATGCCACTCCCACCAGCGCCGAGGCCCCTCCGCCCAAGCCGTTGAAGCGCGCCACCAACTCTGGCATCGCGGTCATTTCGACCGTCAGCGCAAACCAGGTGCCGGCCACCGCCCCCACGAGCAAGCCGCCGGCGATCCAGTAGTAGGAGACCACGCCGATCTCGACGAGGGCCACGACGACGGCCACGAGCATGCCGGCGGCAGCGAGCAGATTGCCGCTGGGTGCGGTCCGCACGTGGGACAGGCGCTTGAGCCCCACCACGAACAGCACCGCCGATACCAGATACCCCAGCGCGACGGCGGTTTCCAGCGGGCTCATCGGTGCTGTCCGAACATCGCCAGCATCCGCCGAGTCACCAGAAAGCCCCCGACGACGTTCGCGGTGGCGAAGGCGACCGCGACCGCGGCCAGCACGCGGCTCACCGATGGCTCACCACCGGCGGCCACCGCCAGCGCGCCCACCAGCGTGATGCCCGAGATGGCGTTGGCACCCGACATCAACGGCGTGTGCAACGTCGGCGGCACCTTGCGGATGACCTCGAATCCCAGGAAGCCGGCCAGGACCAACACGTACAGGCTGATCACGTACTGTCCCATCATGCGTTGACCTCCCCGAGCGCCCGGGCAGTGGGTTCGTGACGCACCGATCCGTCCATGGTTACCAGACACGCCTGCACGATCTCTTCCTCGGCGTCGACGCGCAGCTGACCGTCGCCGGCGTCCAACAACCCGACGAACGCGGCCATGTTGCGGGCGTACAGCGCGCTGGCATCCACCGCCTGCCGGGTGACCAGGTCAGTGGGGGCCATCACCGACACGCCGTGGTGAACAACGAGCTCGTCGGCAGTCGACAGTTCGCAATTGCCGCCTTCGGCCACGGCGGCGTCCACCACCACCGAGCCCGGCGCCATGTCCGCCACCATGTCGCCCGACACCAGCAGCGGCGCCCGCTGGCCCGGGATCAGAGCCGCGGTGATCACCACGTCGGCGGCGGCCACCGCCTCAGCCAACGGCTGGGCCGGCTCGCTCGCTTCGATGTCGTGCTCGTGGCCGTCGGCGTCGTCCGAGCTCGCCGTTCCGTCGTCCGAGCTCGCCG
>CAYQMQ010000003.1:0-13733 GCA_964418395.1 uncultured Actinomycetota bacterium | reverse complement strand
CGTCGTCCGAGCTCGCCGTTCCGTCGTCCGAGCTCGCCGCTCCTTCGGGTGACAACCCCACGAACCGGGCGCCGAGCGACGCTGCCTGCTCCTCGACCTCCGGGCGCACGTCGGCCACGGTCACCACCGCGCCCAGGCGGCGTGCGGTGGCCACCGCCTGCAACCCCGCCACGCCCCCGCCCACCACGAGCACCCGCGCCGGCCGCACTGTGCCCGCAGCCGTCATGAGCATCGGGAAGTAGCGCGGAAGCTGCATCGCCGCCGCGAGCACGGCCCGGTAGCCGGCGATGTTGCTTTGCGAGGACAGCGCGTCCATGGCCTGGGCTCGCGCGATGCGGGGGAGGAGCTCCAACGCACACGCGGTGACCTTGTGCCGTGCCAGCGACGCGACCGTCTCCAAATGGCGGTGGGGTGCCAACATCCCCACGAGAATCACGCCGTCACGCAGTAGCGACGCCTCGGAGGTGCCGTCGGCCAGGCTCTCGGGGGGCCCCACTTTGATCACCGCGTCTGCTGCCGCCAACAGCTCTGCGGCATCATCGATCACCGAAGCCCCCGCCCGCTCGTACGCCGTGTCCGGGATCAGCGACGCCTCGCCCGCCCCCCGCTCGACCCACACGGCAAAGCCTTGCCCCACCAAGCCCGTCACTGTCTCCGGCGTCGCCGCAACGCGCGTCTCACCGATGGCGCGTTCGCGAGGGACACCGATCAGGGCCATGACCGTTCCTTTTGTCGGGAGCCGTCACCGAAAGCCTTCTGCAGGCGCACAGTCTTCCCACACACCGGCGTACGGTCGCACGGGAACCGCTCGGCCGCCGCAAGTTGGAGCAAACGAGTGTATTAACACCGTCCCTGCACCCCAAAACAAGCGGCGTTTATGCTAGCAAACGATTGTTAAACCATGCCGCTCTGTTTACCGCCCAGCCAGCAACGGACCGTCTGTGATCGCCAGCCCGGCCCATGAGTCGTCACCGGCCGACCGGCACCGTCCCGATGGCGCTGTGTGACGACTCGCCGGCCGATAGCATCGCTAGGTGAGCGCCCGCTCCCGCCCCTCCCCACCCGACGGGGTGAGCATCGCGTCACGACCCACCCGAACCTGACAGGACGACAAGAGGGGCCAACGTGGCCACGTCCGAGCAGCTGCACCGCGCTGTCGCCGCGCTCACCGATCCGCTGCTCGACCGCACGCTCGGCGAGCTCGACGCCGTCGCCGCCGCCGAGGTCGACGACGGCTCGGCGCGGATCCGGCTGCGCCTGCCGGTGCCGGGCTATCCGGCCGAGGACGAGCTGCGCGAGCAAGCCGAAGCGGCCGCTCGGCAGCTGGGCCTCGACGACGTGGCCGTCGACGTCTCCGTGATGGGCGAGGAGGAGCGCCGGGCGGCCACCGCCCACGTCCGGGAGAGCCGCCCGCAGCAGGAGAGCGGGCAGGATCCCGACATCCCGTTCAACCGGATCGACTCCGACACGAAGGTGATCGCGATCGCCTCCGGCAAGGGCGGGGTCGGCAAGAGCTCGATCGCCACGAACCTGGCCTGCTCGCTGGCCGAGCAGGGCTACAAGGTCGGCATCATGGACGCCGACATCTGGGGGTACTCGATCCCCCGGATGATGGGCGCCTCCGGCAAGCCGGTCGCGTTCGACGACCTGGTGATGCCGCTGCGCGCCCACGGCTGCAAGGTCATCTCGATCGGCTTCTTCGTGGACACCGAGCGGCCGGTGATCTGGCGCGGGCCCATGCTGCACCGGGCGTTGCAGCAGTTCCTGGCCGACGTGCACTGGGGCGAGCTCGACTTCCTGCTGTGCGACCTGCCGCCGGGCACCGGCGACATCGCCATCTCGCTGGCCCAGATGCTGCCCAACGCCGACATGCTGGTGGTCACCACGCCGCAGCCGGCATCTCAGCGGGTGGCGCTGCGCGCCGGTCAGACCACCGCGCAGACCGGCATGAAGGTCGCCGGGGTCATCGAGAACATGAGCGTGTTCGTGGCCCCGGACACCGGCAAGGAGTACGCGATCTTCGGCTCCGGCGGCGGCCAGCTGCTGGCCGAGGAGCTCGAGACCACCCTGCTGGGCCAGATCCCGATCGATCAGCGGCTGCGCGAGGGCGCCGACGACGGGCGCCCGCTCGTGCTCGGCGACCCCGACGCGCCCGCCTCCAAGATCATGCACGACATCGCCAGCCAGGTCTCCCAGCGCAAGGGCTCGCTGGTGGGCAAGTCCCTGCCCCTCCAGCAGATGTGACCCGCCGCGTCGTCGTCGTCCCGACCTACAACGAGCGGGGCTCGCTGACGCCCGTGCTGCGCGGCGTGCGCACGGCCGGCTTCGAAGCGCTGGTGGTCGACGACGCCTCCCCGGACGGAACCGGCGCCCTCGCCGATGAGCTCGCCGCCGGCGACGACGGCATCCACGTGCGCCACCGTCCCGCGAAGGCGGGCCTGGGCTCGGCGTACCGCGAGGGGTTCGCGTGGGCGGTGGCGGGCGGCTACGACGTGGTCGGCCAGATGGACGCCGACGGCTCCCACGACCCCGGCGACCTGCCCCGGTTGGCGTGGACGCTGGCCGGCTGCGATGTCGCCGTGGGCTCGCGGTGGGTGCCCGGCGGGGACGTCGTGGGCTGGCCGTCCCCGCGCCGATGGCTGTCACAGGCAGCCGGGGTCTACGTCCGCGCGGTCACGGGCCTGCCGCTGGCCGATCCCACCTCGGGCTACCGGCTGTGGCGGACGGCCACGCTCGGCCCCCTCGCGGTGGGCCGGATGGCCAGCGACGGCTACGCGTTCCAGGTAGAGACCGCGTTGGCCGCCTGGCGGGCCGGGTTCCGGCTCATGGAGGTCCCGATCGTCTTCACCGACCGCCACGCGGGCCAGTCCAAGCTCGATCGCCGCGTGGTGGCCGAGGCCCTGTGGCGCGTCGGCGTGTGGGGGTGGCGTACGCGCCGAGCCCGCTGACTGCCCCTCGTGTGTCACTTAACCGGCACATGTTCGAGTTATTCGACACACGAGGCCGTCCCAGACCGCTGACAGCATCAAGCCGATGCCGACCCCGCCGAGCACGTCGGTGGGGTAGTGCACCCCCACGTAGACGCGGCTGGCGGCCACGTACGCACCGACCAGGGGCAGCAGCGCCCGCGCCGACCGCGGCGCGGCGTGGCCGGCGGCCACCGTCGACCAGGCCGTGGCGACGGTGGCGTGACCGGATGGGAACGACGAGCCGGCCGGCGGGGCCACCAGCCGGCGAGTGCCGTCCCGTTCGTAGGGGCGCGTCCGGTTGACGCGGGTCTTCGCGGTCTCCGACAGCCCCCAGGCGGACAAGCCCACCCCGACGAGGCTGGCCGCGAGCGTGCGGCGCCCGCTGGCCGCCACCACCGCACCCAGCGCCAACACGGCATAGACGCTGCCGAGATCGGTGGTGGCCACCACCGCCGGATCGCCCCGGGCCTCATCCCGGCCCCGCAGGAGGTCACCCAGGCGCACGTCGACGCGCTGCACCGCGGGGCTGCGCAGCGACCACCAGGTGCCACCCAACAGCGCCGCGCCGAGCGCCGCCCGAGCCAGCAGCCGCGGCGGGGGAACGAGCTCGGACCAGGGCGCCCGGCCCCGCTGCCGGCGGCGTCGGGTCACGGCACGTCCGGGTCATAGGGGGCGGGCTCGTCCGCGACGGCGTTGGTCCCCGACCGGGCCGTGGTCGCGTCACCGCCGGCGCCTCGCCGCGGCTGGTCATCGTCCATGGCCGCCCCCAGCGCCCTGGTGGCCTCGTCCCCCTCGCGTCGCAATGCCGCGCCCTCGTCGCGCAGCTCCTTGGCGGCCTCACGCACCTCCTCGAAATCGCTGGCCTGCTTGAGCTCGTCGAGGGCGGTGCGGGCCTCCCGCCGGACGGTGCCCACGGTCTTGCCAACACTACGCAACATCCCCGGAAGCCGGTCCGGGCCGAAGATGAGCAGCGCCAACACCGCCAGCACCGCCAGCTCCCAAAACCCCGGCATGCTCATCGCAACGGTCCCCTCTCCCAGTCGCCGTGTCCCCGCAGCACCGCAGCCACCGGCCGGTCACACGTCCTCGGGCCGTTCGACGAGGGTCACGGTGGCGGTGTGCGTCTCGCCGTCGCGTCGATAGGTCAACTCGACCTCCTCACCGACGCGGTAGCGCAGGATGGCCCCGATGAGCTCGGTCATCGACGCGATCTCCTCGCCACCGAACTCGATGACGACATCGCCGCCGGTCAGGCCGGCCCGGTCGGCGGGCGTGTCCTCCACGACCTCGTCGATGGCGGCGCCGTTGCCGCCGGCGGTCTCGGCGACCGCGTCGCTGCCGGCCACCCCGAGGAAGGCGTGGGTGACCTCCCCGTCCACGATCAGCCGATCCACCACCGAGAGCACCGTCTCAGCGGGGATCGCGAAACCGACCCCCGCGTTCGACGGCGTCTGCCCGCGCGTGAGGATCGCGGAGTTGATCCCGATCAGCTCCCCTTCGGCGTTGACCAGCGGACCGCCGGAGTTGCCGGGGTTGATCGCGGCATCGGTCTGGATCACGTCGTCGTAGCGCTGCCGGCCGCGCTCGGTGGTCACCTCGATCGGCCGGCCGAGCCCGCTGACCACGCCGGAGGTGACGGTGCCAGCCAGGCCGAAGGGACTGCCCACGGCGATGGCGGGCATGCCCACGCGCAGATCGCTGGTGCTGCCCACCTCGATGGCGGTCAGGCCCCTGGCGTCGATGCGCACCACCGCCAGGTCGGTGCGCCGGTCGGTGCCCACGATCTCTCCGTCGAACTCGCGACCGTCGGCTAGCTGGACGGTGAGGTCATCGAGGCCGTCGACCACGTGCTCGTTCGTGGCCACGTAGCCATCGGAGCGCACCACCACCCCGGAGCCGAACGCCGACGGCCGCATGGGGGTGGCGCCGTTGCCCAGGCGCACCACGGTCGGCAGCACCGACTCGGCCACCGCGGCCACCCGGTCGAGGCCCTCGTAGCCTTCCAGGTCGAGCGTGGGCGCGATCCGCTGCGCGTCCGGGATGCCGGTCGAAGCGGCGGGCTCCGGCGCCGGCTGCCCGTTGTAGAGCACCGCGGCGACCACTCCGGCGCCGAGCAACGCCCCCAGCAGGCTGGCGAGCAGCGCCACCAGCGGGGTCCGGTCACGGCGGGGCGGCGCGGCGCCGGGCGGCTCGCCGACAGCCCGCCCGCGCGCCGCGTCGGTCATGTCGGGATATGGAGATGAGGACGGCGGCGTCGGCGACCGGGCACCAGCCGGCGGCGTGTCAGCGGCCACGAGCGCTCCTCGCAGGCGATCCGGACCATGTCCATCTTAGGACGCCCGCGGCGACGAGCCGTGGGTCACGGCCCGGACACCGGCCCGGGGACCGCCACCGGTGAGGCCAGCTCAGGGTGACAGCCGGGCCAGCAGCTCGTTCAGCCCCCGCCGCACGCGATCCCACACGCTCTCGGTCTCGGCTTCGGGCAGGGATTTCGCCACCCGCAGCAGCTCGCCGCGCTCCACGTCGCCGACGACCACGAAGGTGCGGTCCTGTGTCTGCCAGACCAGCCGGGCCGGCTCGGCATCGGGCCATTCCCGCACGCTGCCGGCCAGCTCCGGCACGCTCGACCCGTCGGCGGGCACGCCCGACCAGTCGACCGGCGCAGCGCGCTGGAAGACCGACACGCGCGCCCCGCCCCGGGTGTAGACGAGCTGCAGCATGCCCCCCTCGTCGGCGGACTCGGCGAACACGCGCACGTCGCGCAACAGCCACGAACCGGCCAGCTTGGCGGGCACCGTCCACCCCGCCTGGCGCAGGGCGGCTCGCTGGCCGATGTCGATCGTGTCGCGCGAGCGCGAAGCCGGCCGGGCCGAGTCGGCGGCCCTCGGCGGCGCGGCCCGCCCGCGGCTGGCCCGCTGCTGGGCGAACCGGTCGAACTCGGGCAGCGCCTGCCACGTTTCGGGCTCGGCCCGCCCGCCGCCGGCGCGCACCGTCACCGACCAGAGCCCCCCGGCGTGCAGCTCCAGTCCATCCTCGGACGTCGCCTGTGCTTCGGATCCCACCCCGAGTGCCGCGATGGCGGTCGCCGCGGCGATGGTCGCCACGAGGAGCGCTCGCCTCACCGCTGCACGCCCACCGGGCCGGGGCTAGGGACGTTGGTGGCGAGGTGCTCGGTCACCAGATCGTCGACCGGGACGGGCACACCCCGCTCAGCCCGCTCGTCGGCGGTGATGCCGACGGCGCCGCCGGCGATCACGGCGGCGACCAGGGCGGTGGCCACGGCGAGCTGCCGGGTGCGGCTACTGGCCTCGCGGGCTCGGGCCGCGGCGAACAGCTCGGTGCGCACCGGCTCCGGCGTCTGACGGGTGGGCAGCGCCCGAAGGAGGCTTCGCACCTCGGCCAGGTGCTGTTGCTCATCGGCACAACGCGGGCACGCAGCCACGTGCGCGTGGACCGTGCGGGCGGTCTCGGCGGGCAGCTCCCCGTCGAGCGCGGCCGACAACAGCTCCCGGACGTCCTCACACCCCGCCATCGTGATCTCCCCGTTGGCTGGAGCTGTCCGCCGGCGCCTCGGCCTCGTCGGTGGACGCGCCGGACGGGGCGGCGGTGACGTGGTCGCGCAGCTGGCGCCGGGCCCGGTGGATCCGCGACCGGACCGTGCCCATCGGCCAGCCGGTGGCCTCGGCGATCTCCTCGTAGGACAGGCCTTCCACATCGCACAGCACGATCGCCAACCGGAACGTCGGGGGCAACAACTCCAGCCCGCTGGCCAGGCGCGCCTCCAGCGTGCCGCGCTCGACGACGTCGGCCGGGCCGGGCTCGAAGCTGGCGGGGTGGCGCCACTCCTCTTCGTCGACCAGCGGCTCCATCCGGATTCGGCGGGCGCGCCGCACCCGGTCGAGGAACAGGTTCTTGGTGATGCGGTACAGCCAGCCGTGGAAGGTGCCCGGCCGGTAGGTGTGCAGGTTGCGCAGCACCCGCACGAACACGTCCTGGGCCAGATCGGCGGCGTCGTCGGCGTTGCCGGTCAGGCGGTAGGCCATCGTGTAGATGGTGTCGCCGTAGTGGTCGGCGACTTCCTGCCACCCGGGGCGCGGCTCCCCGGGCAGGTCGGTGTGACCGGCGGGCTGCCCGGAGGGATCGTCCCCGTGACGATCGGAGGAGTCTGGGGCCATGACCCCAGTATGCGGCATTCCCGGGGTCCGCGACAGGGTTCGCGGCCCCGGCCTCGACACGTCCGACAGGAGAGCGGGCGGCATCAGGTTCCCAACGGTCGGCGCGCCGGCGTGGTTCCCGCCGCAGCGACCCTGCTAAGGTCCGCGTCGATGAGGCCCGACGCGCGCACCACCGACTACGTCCGCCAATTCCTCGAGCCCGAGGACGAGACGCTGCGGGCCGCCCGTGCCCGCAGCGAGGAAGCTGACGTGCCGGCGGTCACCCCCGACACCGGCGCGTTGCTGCGATGGCTGGTGCGCGCCTCGGGCGCGCAGACGATCGCCGAGGTCGGCAGCGCCGGCGGCTACTCCGGGCTGTGGTTGCTGGGCGGAGCGGGGCCGAAGGCGATCCTGACCACCATCGAAGTCGAGCCCGACGCCCGCCAGCTCGCCCAGCGCGCGTTCGGCGAGGGTGGGGTCACCGACCGGGTGCGCTCCATCCAGGGGTCCGCGCTGCAGGTTCTGCCCAAGCTCGCCGACGCGAGCTACGACCTGATGTTTCTGCACACCGAGAAGGCGGAGTTCCCCGACTACCTCGAGCACGCCCGCCGCCTGCTGCGGCCCGGCGGCCTCGTGGTCGCCGACGGCGTGCTGGGAGCAGGGGAGGTGGCCGATGAGACCGCCACCGACGAGGACAGCGACGGCCTGCGGCGGTTCAACCAGGCCGTGGCCGAGGACGGCGAGCTGCACCAGCACATGTCGGTGGTGGGTGACGGCGTGCTCGCTGCGGTGTACGAGCCGGCCCGCGGGTAGGCAGGCGAAAGGAGCGTCACCATGACCGTGTGGTGTGTGACCACCCCGCCGGCGAACTTCCACAAGACCGCCGAGCTGGGCTGGAAGGTCCAGGGCCTCAAGTCCCGCCGGGAGAAGACCGCGCGCCAGATCGTCCCCGGCGACAAGTTCATCTTCTACGTGTCAAAGGCGCAGGCGTTCGGCGCCACCGTCGAGGTCGCCAGCGAGGTCTTCGAAGACCACGAGCCGATCTGGAGCGGCAAGACGGCGGATGAGGACTACCCCTGGCGGTTCGAGATCCGCCCCGAGGTCGTGGTCGAGGACCCCGAGGCGTGGGTGCCCGCCGAGGACCTCTACGACGAGCTCGCCTTCGTCAAGAAGTGGCCGGCGGAGCACTGGAAGCTGGCGTTCCAGGGAAACATCCGCGAGTGGCCCTGGGCGGACTACGAAGTGGTCAAGGCCGCCCTGGAACAGGCCGCTCAGTAGCGGCACACGGCGGCGACCTCGCCGTCCACCGGCATCTCCCGGGCCGGCAGCAGATACGCCTCGCCGCCGCGGGTCAGCGTCAGCGCGATCGCCTGCTCGACCAGCTCCTCGTCGTCGAGCTCCGCCCGCTCCGAACGGTCGGCGAGCAGCCCCTGGGTGGGCTCGAACCGGCCCCACCGCTGCGCGCCCTCGCTGACCAGCAGCGTGCCCACGCGCCCCATCTCGGCGGCCGGCAGGATCTCGGGGAGGTCGCCGAGCGCCAGGCCGGTGCCGTGGTGGGCCCGGAACTGCTCGATCGCCTCGTCGAGGGGGCGGCGCAGGACCGGCCGCACGATCGACAGGGCCTCGTCGCGCAGATCGGCGTCGTGGGCCTCGTCGGGGTTGCCGGAGACGTTGTCGTCCATCACCGTGCCCAGCCGGGTGTGTCCGCGGTACTGGGCGCACACGGTGTCGACGCCGGCCAGCACCACCGGCCGGAGATCGGCGGCCAGCAGGTCGTCGATCCCGCGCGCGACCTGGTGCAGGTACTTGTCCACCAGCTGGCGCTCGAACTCGCCCGAATCGGCGTGGCCGTGGAAGATCGCGATGCGCGAGCCCCGCTGGCCGGGATGGTGCTGCAGGTCGGGGCGCTGCTCCTGATCGTCGGGCACGACGTCGTCGATCGACTGCGGCATGTCCACCTGCGACAGGTCCACCTCGCTGACCTCGGCCCGGCTGGCCCGCAGCAGCCGCACGTGCGACTGGCTCAGCGCCAGCACGTAGAAGGTGCCCTGCTCGGCCACGGCCGGCAGCAACGGCTGCAGGTGCGGGCGCGCGTCGACCACGGCCCGTTCGCTGACCTCGTAGGGCAGTCGGAAGGCCCGCCACCCGCCGCTCCACACGGTCACGTACAGCGAGTCCAGCTGGTGGCTGCAGAACTCCTCGTCCGCCTGCAGCTGCTCCAGCGGGTCCGTGTAGGCCGCCAGGCGAGGGGGATCGAAGCCGCGATCGCTCAGCTGCTGCTCGACGCGCTGCGTGGCGCTCTTCAGCCGCAGCGCGTTCTGTTGCGGCTCGCTGGTGGCCCGGGCCGTGGGCACTGCGACCGTGACCACGACGTCGTCGTCGACCACCTCGGCGAGCTCGCGCAACGTGGCCGACGTGACCTCGGTCGGCGAGGTGGGCTGCAGGAGCTCGGTCATCGCGCTTCCTCCCAACGACGGGTCGCCCGCACCACGGACCGACCCACGGGTTCTCATCGGTGCACACTCCCCGCACAGGGCGGCTGGCTACACCCTCACCGCCCGTCTCTGACGGGCCGATTGGACAGGTTCGTCCTCCTGCGGGCCCGTTCGAGGCACGCCTAGACTGACGTTCATGGCCACCGAGTTGCACGCCGCGACGTGGATCGCGGCTTCCCCCGAGCAGGTCTGGCAGATCCTGGCTGACCTGGCAAGCTACCCCCAGTGGAACCCGTACGTGGTGTCGGCCACAGGCGAGCTGTTCGAAGGCGAGCGCCTGACGGTGCGCCTTCACCCGCCCGGCTCACGCCCGGTGACGGTGCGGCCGAGGCTCTTGTCGGTGGTGCCCGGCCAGGAGCTGCGATGGGCGGCGTCGCTGGGCCCGCGTGGCGTGCTCGACAGCGACCACACCTTCAGGCTGCAGCCGTTGGGGCGGGGTACCCACTTCGTGCAGCACGAGCGCTTCACCGGAGCCCTGGTGCCGGTGCTGCTGCCCCACCGGGCCGATCGCATCCAGCAGGGGTTCGAGGAGATGAACGCCGCGCTGCGCATCCGGGCTGAGCGCCTGGCCCACGACTCCGCCGAGCCGCCAGCCGAGCCTGACCTCGCTCAACAGACCGGCGCACGCGATCTGGCCGAGCTGGCGGACGCCCACGGCCTCGCCGATCGCGCCGGGGCCGGCGAGCTCGCCGAGCCCCCCGAGAGCGTCTGATCGGTGCGGACCCGGCGCGCCGCCGTCCGGCGGTCACCGCAGGGATAGCCTGACCGGCCATGTCCGACGACGGCCTCCCGGCCCTCGAGCGCGAGATCGTGCGCTGCCGGGCGTGTCCGCGCCTGGTCGCCTGGCGCGAGCAGGTCGCGACGGAAAAGCGCGCCGCCTTCGCCGACTGGGAGTACTGGGGTCGGCCGGTGCCCGGCTTCGGAGACCCCCGGGCGTCCGTGGTGGTGTTGGGGCTGGCGCCGGCCGCCCACGGCGCGAACCGCACCGGCCGGGTGTTCACCGGCGACCGCTCCGGGGACTGGCTGTTCGGCGCGCTGCACCGGGCCGGCCTCGCCAACCAGCCCACCTCGACCCATGCCGGGGACGGGCTGCGCCTGTGGGGCTGCTGGGTCACCGCGGCGGTGCGCTGCGCCCCGCCGGCCAACAAGCCCACCCCGGCCGAGCGCGACACGTGCCAGCCGTACCTGGAGCGCGAGCTCACGCTGTTGCCGGTGCGGGTGGTCGTCGCGCTCGGCCAGTTCGCCTGGGACGTGGCGCTGCGCGTGCTCGGCCAGCCGCGCCCCAAGCCGCGGTTCGGCCACGGCGCCGAAGCGGACCTCGGCGGGGTCCGGCTGCTGGGGTGCTACCACGTCAGCCAGCAGAACACGTTCACCGGCCGGCTCACGCCGTCGATGCTCGACGCCGTCTTCGCCCGCGCCTGCGCCGTCGCCGGCTGATTCAAGGCCGCCACCGCGACGCTACGTGAGCGGCTGGTGGGCGGCTAGAAGAAGAAGCGGAACTTGCTGGCGAGCTCGGCCGACAGGCTCATCACCACCGCCAGGTAGAAGTAGCCGGTGGCCGCCTGGATCGATCGGCCGCCCTCCTTGCCGAGCTTCCACACGAACGGGGCGATCAACGCGCAGATCGCCACCAGCCCGCCGCCGAGGATCAGCGAGAAGCCGGGGACAGTCAGCAGCGGCGAGGCCACGGCCGTGAGCTCCGGCGGCGGGTTCAGCGCGCTCAGCACCAAGCCCACGAGCCCGGCGCCCACCCCGAGGGTGTAGATCTGCGCGCCGCGCAGCATGTGCACCGGGTCGAGGCGGCGCTGGAACAAGTACCAGTGGCCGAGCAACAGCCCGTACAGGGCGGCGCCGACGAACGCCGAGCCGGCCAGCAGCTCCACCAGCGCCAGCGCCTCGGCCGCGCCGCGGACCCCGGCGGTCAGCCCCAGCGCCGCCACGCCGGCCAGCACGCCGAGCACGCCGACGGCCTGAGCCAACCGGTGACGGTCGTCCAACAGCACCACCAGCACCTGCCACACCGTCAACAGCACCGCGAACGCCAGCAGCCCCCACAGCAGGCGGTCTCCGGCCACCCCGGCGGCGGCGTCCACGCTGGGTGAAGCGGCGCCCTCACCGGCTTCGGCGCGGGCGTCGGCGACCGCTGCCCGCGCCAGCCCCCAGGTGATCCAGGCGAGCACGGCCACCGACACCCCCGACAGCACGAGGAAGCCCTTCCGGGCGGCGTGGCGCACGCCGGTCAGCCACAGCCACACGGTCCCGCCCACGGCGGTTTGCAGCAGCACCACCATCGTCGTGCCGTAGGCGCCGGTCATCGCGTGGGCTCCCGAGAGGTCAGCGGGCAGGGGACAGCCCCCGGACGGGGACAGCACAGCGCAGCCCGGCCCTCAAGCGACCGGGTGCGCACACAAGACGCCCGGCATTTGGGCCCGCCGGGCGCAAGCCCCATACTGCCACCGGGCATCGAGGCGAGCGAGATCGTTGCGTGCAACAAGTCGAAGGCTGCCAACCGGGGCGACGTGCGCGCGTGTCGCTGACCGTCACCGACACCGACACCGCCGAGCACGTGGGCTCCGGCGACGTGCCGGTGCTGGCCAGCCCGCGGGTGCTGGCCCTGGCCGAGCAGGCCGCCGTCCACGCCATCGAGGGCGGCCTGGCACCGGGTCAGACCAGCGTGGGCGCCAAAGCCGAGCTGGAGCACTCCCACCCGACGTTCGTGGGGGGCACGGTGACGGCTGAGGCCGTGCTGCTCGGCGTGCACGGCCGCCGCCTGGAGTTCACCATCACCGTCACCGACGACGACGGCCGCGAGGTCGCCTCGGTGCGTCACGAGCGCGCCGTGGTGCCCCGCGAGAACTTCGGCGGCTGAGCCCGAGCCCGACGCCCGGGGGGCGGGCTGGGCACCGTCACCACGGTTGGTCCGACATTGGCTCCGCACGCCCGGAGCCGTTGTCGGATCAATGATCGGGGGCAGCCGTGGTCAGTCCTCGGCGCGGTCGAGCACCCAGCGCACCAGGGTGCGCACGGGCACGCCGGTGCCGCCCTTGGCGGTGTAGAAGCTGTCGCCGTCATCGGTCCAGGCGGGGCCGGCGATGTCGAAGTGCGCCCACGGCCGGCCGCCGGTGAACTCCTTGAGGAACAGCCCGGCGATGATCGAGCCGGCCTCGCCGGCTTTCCCGATGTTCTTCAGGTCGGCGACGGTGCTCTTGAGCTGGTCGCGGTACTCCCCGGGCAGCGGCAGGCGCCAGGCGGGTTCGCCGGCGGCGTCGCCGGCGGCCGTCAGCGCGTCGGCGAGCTCGTCGTCGACGCTCATCAGCGCGCTGACCTTCTTGCCCAGCGCGGTGATCTGGGCGCCGGTGAGGGTGGCGACGTCGACGATCGCGTCCGGCTCGGACTCGGCGGCGTAGGCCAGCGCGTCGGCCAGCACCAGCCGCCCCTCGGCGTCGGTGTTGAGCACCTCGACGGTGGTGCCGCCGTAGTGGGTGAGCACGTCGGAGGGGCGGTAGGCGGTCGCGCTGGGCAGGTTCTCGGCCAGGGGCATCAGGCCGGTCACCTTCAGCCGCGGGTTGAGGGTGGCGATGGCCGTCATCGCCGCGGCGACGCTGGCAGCCCCGGCCATGTCGCACTTCATCCAAGCCATGCCGGTGCTGGACTTGAGGCTCAGCCCGCCGCTGTCGAAGGTGATGCCCTTGCCGACCAGCGTCACGTGGCCGGCTGAGCGCGCGGGATCGTGGGTGAGCTCGACCAGGCGGGGCGGGGCCTCCGAGCCCTGCCCCACCCCCAGGATGCCGCCGAAGCCGTCCTTCTCGAGGGCCTTTTCGTCACGCACGTCCACCTTGAGCCCGGCGTCCTTGGCCACCGACGCGATCCGCTCGGCCAGCTGGGGCGGCCGCTTGGCCTGCGGGGGCTCGTTGACCAGGTCGCGGCACAACGCCGTGGCGCGAGCGGTGACCGTGCCCGTGTCCACCCCTTCCTGGACGGCCTTGGCGTCGGTGCCGTCGCCGGCCAGCACCTCCACGGCGCCCAGCCGCGGCAGGTCGTCCTGTTTGGTGCGGTAGGGGGTGAACGCGTAGGCCCCCAGCGCCGCGCCCTCGGTGATCGCCTGGGCCCGGGCC
>CAYQMQ010000002.1:0-31590 GCA_964418395.1 uncultured Actinomycetota bacterium | reverse complement strand
GCCCGAATCCGCCCTGAGCTGCGGCGGTGGGTCGCGCTGGCTCAGACCGCCACGGCGACCGGCCAGTAGCGGTCAGCCAGGCGCTGGACGACCACCTCGACCAGGGCGGCGAGCGCCCCGCTGAGCAGGGTGACCAGCAGTCCCTCCATGGCACGGCCTCCAATGAGGTGTCGGCGTTCCCAGTGCGAATCACACGGTAGTAAGCCCGGTTGACGGGACGGCTGCCGGGAGGTGACGATCAAGCAAAAAGGCCGTGATGCTCCGGTGCGGTCACGGCGCTGACGCCGGCATCCGGACGACGAGCGCGGTGCGGTCATCGCTCCCGCCCGGCTGGCCGCTGCCGTCGAGCAGGCGGAGACACAACTCATCAGGGGCCAGATCGATGTGGTGATGAACGGTTTCTGCCAGCCGGGCCAGCCCGTGGTCGACATCCTCTGCGGGCGATTCCACCAGGCCGTCGGTGTAGAGGACCATCGTGGTGCCACGTTCCCACCCGACGGTGGACAGCTCCCGGCTGTCTACCGTTACCGGAGTGCCGATCGGCGGTTGGAGCCGGTCGTCGCTGACAAACCAGACCTGGCCGTACGGGTTCACCATCAGCGGGGGAAGATGGCCGGCGTTGGCAAAGGTCACCGCGCTTGCAAGCGGATCGATCGCGGCATAGATGACCGTCGCCAAGCCGTCCTTCGGCAGGCGGACGCGGTCGCGGAGCACCGGCAGCACATCGGTGTCCCGGGTTCCGTCCAAGATGCTGCGCCGCAGGGTCGTTCGCACGGTCTGGCGGCAGTGAGCGGCATCCTGACCATGCCCGGTGACGTCCCCGACGATCGCCGCCAGCCCCCCGTCGGGAAGGTCGACCACGTCGTGCCAGTCGCCCCCGCTGTCACCGGACGCGTCGCTGGCGACCGCCGCCGCTGATGCCAGAATCACGCCGCCGCTTCCCTCCACCCCCCGATGTCGAGCGCGTGAGGGGGTGGAGCTCGAGTGGACAGCGACCGCCCCGTGAGCCGTGACCACAGCTTCCCCCTCGTCGGCGGACAGGACCGACCCTAGGCGGAGCGAGTGACGCTGCGCCTACGTGGAGTCGACGGCTGCGTGAACGGTTCCAGCCGTCCTGCGAGCGTCGTCTGTTGCGCACAGCACGGTGGGGCGGGCGGGCAACTCGCCCCACCGTGTGTGCAATCGCAGGAGGCCGGCAGTGGGTCAGAGCTCCCCGCGATCCCACGGGCCGGTGATCGCGAAGGTGATCCCGGGCGATTGGATGTTGACGAACAGCGTATTGCCGTCCGGGCTGAACGTGGCCCCGGCGAACTCGGATCCGTTGAGCTCATTGCGGGCGAAGTCGAAGACCTGACCCCGCTGGGTGACGCCCCGCAGGAATTGCGCACCCCCGCCGTCCTCGCACAGCAGCAGCGATCGGTCGGGGGAGACGCAGAGGTTGTCGGGCATGTCCAGCAGATCCGGGCTGGGCGACTCGAACACGAGGATCAGCTGACCACCGGACCGGCCGGTGGGTCGATACTCCCACACCTGGCCGACAGAGGCGTCGCCGCCGCTGGTGGCGTTGATGAACACGCTGCCGTTGCCGTACCAGGCGCCTTCGAGACGGGCGAAGGTCGCCCCGCCCTTGGCGTGGCCCTGGCGGTACACATCGAGGGTGTCGGCGTCGTCGCCGGTCGGGTTGGGCTCGTCGATGTCGACCCACTCGGCCCGCAGGATCTCGCCGACCGTCTGCCCGGTGCGGGTGTCGTACTGGGGCTGACCGCGCACGGCCAGCATCTGCAGCCGCCCGCCGGCGGCGAGCCGGCCCGGCTCGTTCGGCACGAACCGGTAAAAGCCCGACGACCCGCGGTCCTCGGTCTCGTAGACGATGCCGGTGGTGGGATCCACCGCCACCGCCTCGTGCACGAAGCGGCCCATGTCGGTCAGCGCCACCGGCTCCACCGCGCCGGTGGCCGTGGACGGGACCTCGAAGACATAGCCGTGTGGGTGGCCACCGTCGGAGAAGGTCTCCTCGCACGTTAGCCAGCTGCCCCACGGGGTCGGCCCGCCAGCACAGTTGCGGACGGTGCCGGCGATGCTCGGGTAGTGGCTGACCAGCCGGCCGCGGCGGGTGTCGAAGTACAGGTTGGTGGTGCCCCCGGCGGCCGTCGGGTCGTAGGCGGGGGAGCCGAAGGCCGGCCCGGAGCTTTGCTCGTGGTTGCGCACCAGCGCCACGGTGTGGCGGTCGGGGCCGGGGAAGGCGGCCATGCCGTCGTGAGCGGCGGGAGTGGGCGTCCCGTCGCTCATCGGCTCGCTGGTCTCGCCGAAGCGGACGTAGGCGAACCCGGCCGGCAAAGCCAACACCCCGTCAGGGTCCGGTTGCAGCGGCCCGTACCCTCCGTTGTCTGGCGCTTGGAGGTCGTCCTGCTTGCCGTACGGCTTGGCTTCGGCTGATCGGGCCAACAGCCCGGTCAACCCGCCGGCCGCGGTCAGGCCACCGGCGGCGGCCACACCACCCTTCATGAACGCGCGTCGCTCGATGCGGCTTTCGAGAGCCCGGTTCATAGCATCCCTCCTCGACGGGACTGGGCATGCGATCGGTACGCGGCGCAAGGTAGAGAGCCCGAGTGACCGACCGCCTGCGGCCGAGTGACAGCCGAATGAACATCGTGGTGTTCGTCGGAGTTGAGGCCGGATGACTCTTGCGTCATCTCCCCGCAACCGTCCTGACACAGACGCGTGCTATTGATGGCAGCCCAACACGGAAGGAGCTCCCCGTGGCCGTCGCGGCAAACGAGGCCAAGGCCATCGCCCTGATCGCGCACGACAACTGCAAGCCCGACCT
Source organism: uncultured Actinomycetota bacterium (assembly GCA_964418395.1). GTDB lineage: Bacteria > Actinomycetota > Nitriliruptoria > Euzebyales > Egibacteraceae > QS-5-72-10. The sequence continues at coordinate 28,763 of CAYQMQ010000002.1, read as the reverse complement.
CGTAGAGTGGGCGGAGTACAACCGGACGGCGTTGGCTACCCATCGGCTGGTGGCCACAGGCACGACCGGCGCGCTGTTGGAACACGAGCTCGCCCTGCCGGTGCAGCAGATGCACAGCGGCCCGCTGGGCGGAGACATGCAAACAGGGGCACTGATCGCTGAGGGGCACGTCGACCTGCTCGTGTTCTTCTGGGACCCGCTGGAGCCCCAGCCCCACGACCCTGACGTGCGAGCGCTGCTGCGCGTCGCCGTGCTGTGGAACATCCCGATCGCGTGCAACCGTGCCACCGCGGACTTTGTGATGGCCTCACCGCTGCTGGCCAGCGCCTACCGACCGCGGTCGCCCGACTTCGACACCGAGCGTGGGCGCATGCCGCGGGCGATCTGATCGGCGCCCGCACCGACCGCCCACAAGACCGCTCACGGTCGGGGCTGCGTCCCGAGTCGCTGCTCGTCTGGCTGCGGCATCGCCACCTGGGCGGCGATCCTGGCGAGCTGGCCGATCGTGTCGAGCTCCCCAGCCCGAAAAACCGGTCCGCGGAGGCGGGCTACCAACAGGGCCTCCCATGATCCCCGCAGCGGCGCGACGGCGAACGTTGCCGCCGCCGGGTCCAGCGACCAGCGGGACGGAACCCACCGGCCCACCCCCAGGCGCCGGCATCCCGACACCGGCAACCACGGCGTCCCGGCGCCCACCAGCGTCGGCGCTCCCGCTGTGGCCGCTACCACCTCTGGCTGCGGCGTGCGGTGGCGCACGGCCACAGCCCACGACGCGTCAACCGCCTCCACGATGCCGTCGACCACCACCTCCAACGCGTCGGTGGCGTCCAACACGTTCGCGGCCACCTCCAACGCTCCAGCCTGACGCAGAACCCGCGGGACGGTGTGAACCACCTCCACCACGACCTCCGGCACCGACTCGACCACGTCGACCAGCGCGTCAAGCCGCGCTGTGGGCGCGTCGACGACCAGCTGATCCACCGCGTGGTCCCCGTCTCGCTCCATCACGTCGACTGAGAGAATGTTGGCTTCCACCTCGCCCAGCGCCGTAGCAACGGCCCCCAGGCTGCCGGGTCGGTCCGGACACGAGATCCGCAACCCAAATACCGTCATCGTCACCCTCGCCGATCCGCGCTCGCCCAGCCGTCCGTGCGGCGTTGACGGGCGTCAGTTGCGGGTTTGCTGTGCGCTTGCCGACGGCACCGTACGGCACACGCGTATCGACGAGGTTTCACCCATGTTGAGGTGGAGTGACAACCAACCGCCGCGGAGATGTGGTGTGTCAACGCCCAGCGTCGAAAGTGGCAAGCCGCTACTCGGCCTCAAGCTCGCGAAAACCGACGGGCTGTCGACGAGGTGATCGCGCCCTGCCTTGAGCCAGACGCTGACAGATGAGGGCTAACTACGTCGCCGTTGCTCGCCAGCCACCCACAGTTCGGAGGGGTCCTCGGCTGGCTGTTGTTCCACGGTCCCGGACTCCGTTTCGGAGGGCACGATAATGCCCTCCTCGTAGCTGGCGTCGTCGGTCCGCAGCGCGCGGACCAGGAAGTAGCACATGGCCAGCAGGATGATGGCCAGCGGCAGGCCGGTGGTGATCTGGAAGGTCCGCATCGCCGAGAGCCCACCGGTGAGCAGCAGGACGGCGGCCACAGCGCCCTCGGAGGTGGCCCAGAACACTCGCTGGCCCCGCGGCGGGTCGGGGTTGCCGCCGGAGGTGAGCATGTCGATCACCAGCGACGCGGAATCCGACGAGGTGACAAAGAACAGCAGGATGATCGCCACGCCCACCAGTGACAGCAGCATCGGCAGGGGCAGCCCCTCGAAGAACACGAAGATGGCGACGGGGAAGTTCTCCTCGACCGCCTGCACCAAGGTGTTGTCGCCGCCGAGCACGCGCTGCATCCCGTAGTTGCCGAAGACCGAGTACCAGAAGAAGGTCACCAGCGTGGGCGCGAACAGTGCGCCCAGGGCGAGTTGGCGGATCGTGCGCCCGTAGGAGATGCGGGCGATGAAGACGCCGACGAAGGGCGCCCAGGCCAGCCACCAGCCCCAGTAGAACAGCGTCCAGTTCGCGTACCATTGTCCGCCTTCGTAGGCGGCGCTCCAGGTGGCGCTGGTGGGCATCTGCTGCACGTAGTAGCCGAGGTTCTCCAAGAACAGCCCCAGCAGCATCGCCGTGGGCCCGACCAGCAGCACGAACGCGAACAGCGCCACGGCGAGGACGGCGGCGGCGATGGCGAGGCGGCGGATGCCCTTGTCCAGGCCAGCGACGACCGAGAGGGTGGCAATCGCGGTCACGATCGCGATCAGCAGAATCTCGTTAGCGGTCGTGGCCGGCAGGCCGAACATGTGGTTGACCCCGGCCATCATCTGCTGGGCGCCGAGCCCGAGGGTGGTGGCCACACCGAACATGGTCCCGAGCACGGCGAAGATGTCGATCGCGCGGCCGAGGGGGCCGTGGACCCGCTCGCCGAACACGGGGTAGAACACCGAGCGCAGCGAGATCGGCATCCCCCGCCGGTAGGCCATGTACGCCAGGGTCAGCCCCACGATGATGTACACGGCCCAGGCGTGCAGGCCCCAGTGCAGCAGCGTGAGGTTGATCGCTTCGCGGGCGCCCTCGGCGTCCTGGCTCTGCACCGTGGGGGCGTTGAGGAAGTGGTTGATCGGCTCGGCCACCGACCAGAACAGCACGCCGATGCCCATGCCGGCGGTGAAGAGCATGGCGAACCAGGTCGGCAGTCGGTAGCGGGGACGCGCGTCATCGGCGCCGAGCCGCAGCTTGCCGAAGCGGCTGAAGGCGACCCACAGCACGAAGCCGAGGAAGAACCACACGACGGCCGTGTACAGCCAGCCGAACCAGTCGGTGATCGCCGTTTGCACCTCCCCGAAGATGGTTTCGGCGACGTCGGGCGCCACCGCGCCGAAGAGCACGAACGCCACAATCAGCGCGACCGAGATGAAGAAGACGGGACGGTCTGCTTCGAGGCGAGCCAGTTTCCGGACTGTCGTCATGACGGGCGCTCCACATGTCAGTTGGCGTGCCCTGGGCAAGTGATCGGAGGTGGTGGGCGCGACCCCGCCGGGTCACCGGCGCGCGCGCTCCCGTCCCTGCTTGCGCTCGGCCGCGTGCGTGGGGACCACGACGATGGGGCAGGCCGCGAGCTGGATGCACCGCGCGGCAACCGACAGGGGACGCTGGTCGACGGGAGTGCGAGCCCGACGGCCGCCCAGGACCAGCAGGTCGGCAGCGCGGCTGCGCTCGACCAGCACGTCGACGGGCTTTCCGGGCACTACCTCCCGTCGCAGCTCCACGCCCTGCCGGTCCTCGCCGAGCTGCTCGATCGCGTGATCGAGCACCGCCTCGGCTGCCGACTCGTCGCCTTCCGAGGACCGCGGGATGGCCGGCCAGGGGTCGAGCTTGCTGCTCGGATAGACCGAGACGGCGAGAAGGGTCTTGCCAAACGCACGTGCTTGCTGCACCGCCCACTGCAGCGGTGCCTGCGAGACGACGGCGTTGACGATCCCGACGACGATGGTGCCGGTCTGCTCCGCTGAAGGGTCGCTCATCAGCGATTCGCTCCGATTGACGCTGCCGGGATGTGCGCCGTCGTTGCCTCGGGACGACCCTCTGAAACCTCCGGCGCCGCCTCGCCCGTCACCCCTGGGTCGGGTCCACCCAGATCGGCGACGACCAGGCCATCTCGCCGTCCACGAGGACGGCGCGGACGTAGTACCACGCGGGCGGCGGGGAGGGGTCGGCCCAGGTCAGATCGTGCGTGGTCGTCCCGAGGCTCCGCAGCCCGCCCAGGCCGCGCTGCAGTCGCAGCACGCTGTCCTCGGGCGCGCGCGGGCCGCTGGCAACGACAGTCCCGGCCCGGAGCTGGTCGAGCGACGCGCTCAGGCCACCGGAGGCGGTGTCGACGTCGACGCTCGCCTCTGGAGGGCCGACGACGGTGAGGTCGACGCCACCGCGGGTGGGGCCATAGAGGCCGCCGCCGCCGAAGCTGTGGGTCACGGCCTCCCATCGCATCTCGGTGCGCGTGATCTCGCGCAGCTCGCGGTTGACGTAGGCAGTCTGGACGACCTCGCCGCCGTCGATGCGCAGCCCGCCGCTCCAGTCGCGCGGCTTGCCGGCCCGCCCCCACTCCACGCGCAGCGGCACGGCCAGCCATCCGTCGGGCAGATCGAGCTCGGGCTCGACGGCGTGGGCGAGCTCGCCGTCGCGCAGGACGTCGACGCGCGCGAGCTCGCGGTAGCCCTCCACGTGGGCGCGGACCTCCGCAGGGTCGTCCTGGCGGCGCTCACCGCCCATGAAGGTGTCGTCGACGCGGACGTCGAGGACGATGCCGGGCGCCGTGGCGGCGAACACCCGGCGCTCGCGGAGCGCGGCGAACACGTCGGCGCGGGTGAGGCCGTCGGCGTAGGCGCCCACATAGCTGGCGCCGTGGCCGTGGTCAGACGAGGCGATCAGGCCGAACCGGTGTCCGCGGCGCAGCCCGTCCACGGTGAAGGTGCCGGTAAGCGTGCCGTCGGCGTACTGGCGGAAGCAGCCGTCGTCCTCATAGTTGCCGCGGCAGGACTGGAACACCTCTGCCAGGCGCAGGAACTCCGGGTCGCCGTAGCCCCAGTCGTAGGGCACCATCGATGCGCCGGGGTGATGCGGGATCGTGATGGCGGGATAGTCGGGGTACTGCCGCATCGCCGCCCACAGCTTGTCGGGGCGGTCGGTCTGCTCGTCGGTGGCCGAGAAGATGGGCGCGCCCCGCTCGACATCCCCGTAGATGACGTTCTGATGGCCTAGCTCACTGGTCCACTCGAAGCCGTACAGCGGGACGAAGCGGTCCGGCAGGTGGAAGAGGTCGGCGACCTTCTGCAGGGTCCACCACTGGTGGGCGGTGCTGTTCTCGGCGTGGTCGGTGACCGCCCAGAAGTCGTAGTCGAAGACGTCCCACGCGAACCGGTAGAAGTCATCCAGGGCGGGGTCGTCGGCGGCGGTGCAGCGACTGATCAGCGAGTGGCGGTGCAGATCCCCCCAGCACAGCGTCAGCCTCCGGCCGTCCACCTCGGTCTCGTAGCGTGACCGCCGCCCGCCGACCCACGCGCGGGCCTCCTCGCGCTCGCTGCCGTGCACCGCGGGCTGCGGGGTGCCGCGGCGCGGCGTGGCGGCGTCAGGCAGCGCGGCGAGCGCGACCTGCCCGGTGCCGTGAAGGCCATGCCACGCGATCTCGCCGACGTGGGCGGCGAGCTGCGCGCAGCGCTGCCCGCCGAAGCCCTCGGTCCATTCGAGGGCCCGCTGCTTGCGGCCGTCGGTGGTGCAGACGACGGCGGCCCCCTCTGGCATGGTCGCGACGGCTGGCTCTTCGTTTCCGCCGTCGCTATCGGCAAGGGTGCACACCGGCCCGGGACCATCCGGGCCGAGCTGTTGGACGGCGACTTCCCAGTAGTAGTGCAGCAGCGGCAGCCGCCGCAGCACGCGGTAGGCCACCGTGATTCCGCCGTCGGCCGTCGGCGCCGCCGCCGGCATGCCGGAAGGGTTCACCTCCACGCCTTGGCCGAGAGGGATCGGGTCCTCCTCGATGCCGTCCTCGGTCAGGCGGACGGCATGCACGGCCGCGTCCGCGTTCGGGATCATCTCGGGTGGAACGAACTCCCCCGCTTCGCGCATGCCCGGCGACGGCAGATCGTGGAGCCGATCGGCCGCTTGCAGGGCTGTGGGCCCCGATCCGCCGTGACCCTGGATGCTCAGCAGGTCGAAGGCGCACCACACCGACCCGTCGCCCGCCGTGACCAGGCTCGGGTGCAGCGCATAGTCGCTGCCGGTGGTCAGCTGTTGGGAAGCGCCCAGCCCGTCGGCGTCACCGTAACGGGCGACCAGCCGGTAGGCGCCGCCCTCGTAGGCGGACCACACGTACGCGCTGCGTCCCCCGGGCAGCGGCGTGACGCTCGGATCCCACACGTTGCCCGGCACGTCACCGTCCAGCCGGTAGCTCGCTTCCCATTCGCCGTCGCGCCAGCGACGTGCGTACACCCCGAACTCGTCGGCGACCCGGCCCTGCCACACGCACTCGAGGCTTCCGTCGTCGTGGAGGACCACCTCCTGGTTGAACGACGGGTGCTCGGTGGTGCTGATCCGCTCCTCGGCACCCCACGCGCCGTCCGCGAGCGAGCGGGCGAAAACCCCGACCCGGCCGGCCACGCCCGGCGTCGCTCGCGCGTAGAACACCCGCGGGTGCCCGGCTGGGTCAAACGCGGCGGTCGGGCGGAAGCAGTCGCTCGGCGCCTCGGTAATCGCCCGCGGCTCCGCGAGCGTCTCCCCGTCGGCGCCGAAGAGCGCGGCGATGACGTGCTCGCCGACGCCGGCCTCCCAGCTGAGCCACGCAGCGAGCACTCGCCCGTCCGCGGCCGCGGCCACCGTCGGCCGGGTGGCGGCTCCTTGGCCGCCGAGCTTCTGCGTGGGGTAGCGGACGTGACCGGGCAGCGGCGGGGCCTCGGCGAGCAGCCGGCGGCCCCAGCCGATCATGTCCGGCAGTCGGCCCCCGCCCTCGTCGACCCATATGTAGCGGGCGGGGTCGGGGTCGAGGTGTCGCGTCACGGCCGTCAGGTCGTGGCCGGACTCACCTGCCGCCACCAATTCGCGGTTGAACGCGAGCACGTCGGCGAGATCGGCCTGCTGCTGCTCGGTGTACTCCTCCCAGGCGTGATCGACGTGCGACTGACCGCCCACTTGGGCCCTCCCCGATGTCCGCTCGGTTGTCCGCTCGGTTTCTTGAAGCGGCAACGTTCCCGCGACCGCGGCCGCTGATGCGTCGGCACCCAGGGGGAGGACCGCGGCCATGCCAGCGTGGTCCGCTCGGGCTGATCGTCGCAAACGGATCCGCGTGAGCGCTCGCCACCACGCCATCTCCGCTTGTGAGACCCGGGGCCGTCCCGGCCCGAGCAGGTCGATCTCACGAGAGCACAGTCGCCGATGCGAGTCGTCAGATCAGACCGTGATGACTACGACGGTGACGTTGTCCGGGGCTCCTCCGGCGAGCGCCGCCTGAACCAGCGCCTCGGCCGTCGCCTCGGCGTCACCGGAGTCACCCAGCAACCGAGCGATCTCGTCCTGGCTGACGGCCTCAGTCAGCCCGTCCGAGCACAGCAGGAGCCGATCCTGGGGCATCAGCGGCACGGGCTCGGCTCCATCGACGGCGACGTCCGGCTCGGTGCCCACGACGCGGTCGAGCATGTGGCGCATCGGATGCAGGTCGGCCTCCTCGGGCGTCAGCTCACCGGCTAGCATCGCCTGCTCCACCGGCGTGTGATCGATGGTCAGTCGTTGCAGCTCGCGTTCGCCGGAATGGAGCAGATACCCGCGGCTGTCGCCCACATGGGCGAGGTGGACGTGCCCGTCGGCGATGGCGGCCGCCGTGACGGTCGTGCCCATGCCGGATCGCTCGGGGTCGGCCTGGCTCTCGTCGTAGACCCGGCGGTTCGCGGTTCGCACGGCGTCGACCAGGGCCGCGCCGAGGTCGTGGCCACTCAGCTCACCGCGTTCGTCGAGCTCGGCCACGGGTTCGAGCGCGAGGGCGGAGGCGACCTCACCGGCAGGATGCCCGCCGACGCCGTCGGCGACGGCGAACACCCGGCGCCCGCACATGAAGCTGTCCTCGTTGCTGGATCGCACCAGTCCCTGATGGGTGCGACCGGCCGCCTGCAGGGCCGATTCCTGGCCAGCGGAAGATGTGGAGCTGTCCATGCCCAAGCCGATACCCGCAGTGCGGCGCGTTTAGCCTCAGCCGAGGGGACCCTGTCCGGCGGTGCTCACGCGGCCATGCTGTTTTCGAGGATGAATGCCAGGATCACCAGGACCGCTGAGGCTGCGATAAAGGCGAGGCCGAAGTTGCGCAGCCTGCCGCTACCGGCCGCGGGCGTCCCGCGGCTGGAGTCCCGGGTCGACTCCTGGGTGGATGTGTCGTGGGACCTGCTGGTGTCGTCGCTCATAGCAACGCGGAAGCATACCGTGCCGACTGGCGTTCGCCCGCAGGGGAAACGGTTCGGTGAGACTGCAACGGGGAAGGCCGGGGCGGTGTCATATGGAACGAGATGTTGGCAGGTCCAACGGCGACGTCCCCGTGGGCGCCCGACAGCCCGGGCGCCGCTCCCGCGCATGAGCCGGTGCCGGAGTGGAGGGCCGCATCGGCGGCTGCGCCCTCGGCGCCGGATGAGCCCACCTTTGCCGGATCGGCGCCCGTCATGAGCGGGGAGCGGGACGACGAGGCGTTCAGCGACATCGTCGCCGCCGAGCACGACCGCGCGATGCGGCTGGCCTACCTCCTGGCTGGTGATCGCGAGGCCGCCGAGGACGCCCTCGCTGAAGCGTTCGCCCGCACCTACGAGAAGTGGCGGGCCGGCAAGGTCGGCGATGTCGGTCCCTATCTGCGTCGGGCGGTCCATAATCAAGTGAAGAACCAGCGCCGCGCCATGGCGAGGCTGCGCCGTCACGAGCAGCGCCGTCGGGGCGATGACCGTGGGCAGGGCACGCCGGCGGGGCACGTGGCTGCTCGCGGGGCGATCGTCGACCTCCTGGACCAACTGCCCTATCGCCAACGTGCCGCGGTCGTGCTGCGGTACTACGAGGACTGCTCCGAGGCCGAGATCGCCGAGGCGCTCGGCGTCCGGCCCGGAACGGTCAAGTCGCTGATCTCGCGCGGGCTGTCGGCCCTGCGCGGGCACGCCGAGGAGGCCGGCATCGATCTCGTCGACGCAGGGGATGCAGCATGACGGAGTTGAACGAGCAGCGCCTGCGCCGCAGCCTTGAGCAAGCCGCCGATGACGTCACCGGGGCCGGCGATCCCTCGGCCACCTGGAAGCGGGCGAGTTACCGGGTGGCCCAGCGCCGCCGGCGTCGCCGGGTTGCCTCAGCCGCCGCTGCGGTGCTCGTGGTCGGCGTCGTCGCCGCCGCGACCGTGACGCCGATCCTCGACTCCAGCGTGCCCGGCGAGCCCGACGTCGCCGAAGTCGACGAGGGAGCCGAGGGCGCCGGCGAGGCCGAGAGGACCGGCGAGGCCGAGGAGGACCCTGAAGCGTCAGGAACGGGCACCGACGAGCCCGGGCCCGAGTCGCTGGCCACCGAGCCGTGCGTCAACGAAGAGGCCGGGTTCACCGTCAACTACCCCGACGACTGGCACACCCGGGAGGGCCAGTGCTCGGCCTTCGGGACCGAGCCGCTCGGGGAGCGCAAGGCGGTCGGCGGCGGCATGCTGCCCGGGGTGCACATCTTGGCCCAGGTGCGCGAGACCGGGTTCGACCGGCATGTGCGTCAGACCGAGTCGTCCGACACCACCGTCGAAGTCCTCGATCGCGAGGAGCGCCGCGTCGACGGGCGACGGGCGCTGCGTCGCGAGCGGGTGGTCTCGGGCGGGGCATATCCCGAGCCCACCCGCGTGACCAGTTGGGTCATCGAGCTAGAGCCAGGTCGGGTGCTGCTGTTGCACACCACCGACGCCAGAGGACCTGAGCAGTACCGTCGGGACGTCGAGGTGCTCGACACCATCGCCGAGTCGGCGCGGCCTCTCGACGAGGAGTGAGCCCGCCGGTTCGAGGCCGAGGATCAGCCGTCCAGGTACGGGGTCAGGAACCCCTGCGAGCTCTGGATGTCGACGCGGTGAGCGAACCCGTTGTTGCCGCGGCACATCTGGTTGCCCCGGAAGAACGATGAGACGGCTACCAGCGTGCCCTCGTGCAGCACTGGGCCGCCGGAATCGCCGTAGCAGGTGCCGCCGCCGTGGCCGGGGTTGCCGGAGTGCTGCAGGTTGAAGCCGCCCGTGTGGGCGCTGTCGAGGGTGACCAGCTGAACGGTGCCGACGTGGCGGGTGCCGTCCCACTCGTCCTCGCGGATGTCAGGATCCCACGGTTGGCCGGTGACCAGCATGCTCTGGCTGCCGTAGCCGGCGACGGTGAACTCGACGTCGCCCCGGCCGCCGGCGACGAGGTCGTCGAGATAGCCCTCACCAGCGACGTCGGGGTAGTCGTCGAGGTCTGCGGAACCGGCGAGCTCGACCACGCCGATGTCGTAGGTCTGGGGATAGTCCGCGAAGTCGTCCCACTCCGGGTGGGTGATCGGGGCGCCGAACAGGGTTTGATCCGGATCGAACAGGTCCACGCCCGTCCGCACTTCGACGACGTCCATGCCGTCGGTGCAGTGGCTGGCGGTGACGACCGTGTCGTCGTCCACCAACGTCCCCGAGCACATGTGGCTGGGCTGCAGCTCGTCACCGGCCTCGACGTAGAACTGGGCGGCGACCACATACGGATGCTCGTCGGCGGTGTCGCGCTCGCCGTAGGTGATCGCGCCCCCGGGTACGGCGAGGGCGAGCAGCAACCCGGTCGTCATCAAGACGATGAGCGTGACACGGCGTGTGCGCATAACAGGATCTCCCAGCTCGGTGGTCTCCCGGCAATGGGGGAGACGTAGTATCCCCCAAGGGACGTCGGCTTGTTAGCCGGTGACCTGTAGCCTCGCCTCCGGAGTCAAGCGAACATTTCTGGGACTCTGGGACGGCAGATGGGCGCACCACCGCAACCGACATCGGCGGGCCACCGGTGAGCGACCCGCACCACGAGCAGCCGTCCGGGTGGGTGCAGCGGTTCCTGCCGGCGACGCGGGACCTGGCCGCGCGGCGTCAGGCCGACGACCCACCCACCGTACTCGACCTCGCCTGCGGTCGTGGGCGGCACACCCGGCTGGCTCGGCGGCTCGGCTATCGCGTGGTGGCCGTCGACCGCGATCTGTCCGGTCTGTCCGACCTTGCCGAGGATGAGGGCGTGGAGCGTCTCGAGTTCGACCTCGAGGACGGAAGTCCACTTCCGGTGAGTGGCCGGCGCTTCGCTGCGGTGATCGTCACAAACTACCTCCACCGGCCGTTGATGGACGGTCTCGTGGCGGCGGTCGGCCCGGGTGGGCGGCTGTTGTATGAGACGTTCTCGGTGGACCAGCCCGCATACGGGCGGCCCACCAACCCGGACTTTCTGTTGGCCCACGGTGAGCTGTTGGACGTGGTGCGAGGACGGCTGCGCGTCGTCGCGTACGAGGATCTCGTGGACGGCGATCCGCCCGCTGCGCGCCAACGCCTGTGCGCCGACCGGATGGCAGGATGAGGCGTTGTGACCGTGCGTGCCCGCTTCCGCCCTCATCGTCGCGGCTTTGGGTTTCTGACCCCCATGGCCGACGACGGAGTGACCGCCATCACCACCCCCGTTCCCGCCGGTGACGGGACCACAACCAACACCGACCGGGTGTTCGTCCCACCGGCGTTGGCGCGGCGGTTGGTGGCCGACGACCTGGTGGATGCCACCGTCAGCCTGGGGGAAAAGGGCGCGGTCGCGGACGAGGTCGCGCTGGTCCAGCGGCTGCGGCGCCTGATGGTCGGGACCGTCGAGCGGCGTCGCGGTGACCTGATCATCGCTCCTGAGGGAGGCCTCTGCAGCGGCTGGGTCGCCGTCGAGGAGAAGCTGCAGTCGCGACTCGGCGGCCACGTCGGCCAACAGGTGGTCGTCCTCGCCGGAGCGGGAGAAGCGGACGCGCCGCTGGCTCAAGCGCTGGTCGCCGGCCCAGAGCCGGTCGGCACCCCTGACGCGGTCCGCGCCCGGGCGGTCGTGCTCGTGCTGGGCGGGGTGGCTCCGGCGTTGATCCCCGGCGGCGCCCAGGCCGTCGGGCTGGACCCGTCGGCCGCCGACACCATCCACTTGCGGCTCATGGGCCAGCTCGCCGGCGGGCGGCGTGGCGCGGCCGCCGATCTCGATCGCCACGGCCCGGTGCCCGGTGCCGGGCTCGACCCCGTGGATCGGCGCGACGAGCCGTCTGTCACCGTCGACGCCCCGTCCAGCCGTGAGCTCGACGACGCCGTCACCGCCCGTTGGGATGGCGATCCGGCCTCGCCGGTGGAGGTGGCGGTGCACATCACCGACGTCGCCGCCGTGGTGGGGTCGGGTTCGGACGCCGACCGATACGCCCGCACCGTCGCGGCCACCGCCTATCTGGTGTCAGCATCCAGTGCGCCGATGCTGGATCCGGCGATATCCGAGGGCACCCGCTCGCTGCTGCCTGGCCAGGACCGTCCAGCGTTGTCGGTGCGCTTCCAGGTGCCTTCCGACGGCACCGTGGCCGACGTGCGCGTTGAACTGGCTCACGTGCGCTCGTACGCGCGCTTGACCTACAGCGCCGTCGAGTCCTGGCTGGCCGGTGACCCGAAGCCGTTGCGCACGCACGCCGGCACGCAGTCCGACGCCGTCGAGCCCGTGGTCACTCACGCGCTGGAGGCCGCTCGCCGGCTGGGCGTGGAGCGGGACGCGCGCACCACGCTGGAGACGCTGTTCGAGCAGGCAGAGCTCGCTCCCGCCGTGGTCGACGGAGACATGACGCTGGCGCTGGCCGAGCCGCACGCCCACGCGTACCGCTTGATCGAGCGGGTGATGGTCGCGGCCAACGAAGCGGTCGGCGGCTGGCTGGTGGACCGCGGCATGCCGGCGCTGTATCGCGCCCATGAGGGCATCGACCCCGGTCAGCACGAGCGGTTGAACGCCGCCGCCGAGCTCGCCGGTGCGTCGGTACCCGCCCTGGATGCGGAGCACGGCGATCCCGACCGCGTGGCCGGACAGCTGCTGGCAGAGATCGACCGGCTGGCGGCTGAGGGGCGCGAGGCCGACCGCGACCTGCTGATCGCGGCGGTGACCTCGTCGACCGCTCGGGCCACCTACGACCCTGATCCCTCCCGCCACCGTGGGCTGGGCTCGGTCGCCTACTGCCATTTCACCTCGCCGCTGCGGCGTTACGCCGACCTCGTGGTCCACCGCCAGGTCCGCGCCGCCCTTGCCGGCGAACCGCCGCCCCACGACGTCGACGAGCTCTCCGCCCTGTCGAGCTGGCTCGTGGCCCGCGCCGGGGCGCTGGGCCGGCTGGAAGCCCGGGAACGGGCCGATCTGTGGGCGCGACTGCTGGAGCGCGGCGAGCTCGCCGGACGGGAGTCGGCCACGGTGACCGGGATCACCGGAGCGGGATTGCGCATCCGGCTGCCCCGGCTGGGCTTGTCCGGCTTCGTCACCGCCGAACAGGCCCTCGCTGTGGAGGACGGGCAGCGGGCCACGTTGTCCACCGACGAGCACGGCCTGACGACCAGCTCGGGGCCCTGGCGGGTGGGCTCGCAGGTGGACGTGGTCTTCGCCGGTCTCGACGACGTCGGCCGTGCCACCTGGCGCCTTCCCCTAGCCGCTCAAGTAGCGCAGCGGTAGCGGCCTGAGCGGAGCCGCTCAAGTAGCGCAGCGGTAGCGGCCTGAGCTCTCAGAGCTGCTCGAGCAGCCGGTCGAGCAGCGGCACCTGGCCGGGTAGGAGCTTGATGCGGGCTTCGTCCACCGGCATCCACGCTGCCCGATCGATCTCCGGGAACCGCCGCTGCTGGCCGGATCGCGGGGGCCACTCCAGCTCGAACTCGTTGCTGATGATCTGGGAGATATCCACGTGCCCGCGCACCGCCCAGGCGGTTATCCGCTTGCTGCCGGACTGGGTAATCTCGCCGAGGGCGATCGCCTCGCCGGATGGAGGTGGTAGGCCCAGCTCTTCGCGGAACTCGCGGTAGGCGGCGGTCAGGGCGTCCTCCTCAGCGGTGTGCTCACCCTTTGGGATCGACCAGGCGCCGTCGTCTTTGTGTTGCCAGAACGGGCCGCCGGGATGCACCAAGAGCACTCGGAGTGGGTCGTCCTCGGTGTAGACGAGCAGCCCGGCGCTGCGTTTGGTCATCGGGCTCACAGCTCCATGACGAGCCCGGCGGCGACCGTGGCCCCCAGCTCCCAGCAGGCGTCCAGATCCTCTTGGGAGGGCTGGCCCATCACCGTCACCGTCTCGCACGCTTTGCGCCAGGCCAGGGCACCGGTGATCGATTCGATCGCAGTGACCGCCCCGGCGGTGTTCTCGTTGCCGTGCACGTAGACGCCGAAGGGGCGCCGGGGGGTCTCCTCCAGACAGGGGTAGTAAATTCCGTCGAAGAAGTGCTTGAGCGCTCCGGACATGTACCCGATGTTCGCCGGCGTGCCGAGCACGTAGCCGTCGGCATGCAGCACGTCCGCGGCGGTGGCGGCCAAGGCCGGCCGTGTCACCAGCTCCACTCCCTCGAGTTCATCGGTGCCCGCTCCGCGGCGCACGGCGTCGAACATCGTGTGCATCGCTGGCGAGGGGGTGTGATGGACGAGCAGCAGGGTGGGCATGGGTGATCAGGCTGCCCTCCGGCTCAGTGGCGTGCAATCTCCTGCGCGCTCGAGAAGCACACGGTGAGCGCGGCCCCCGGCGCGCCCGTCGGGACGCGGGTTGTTTGCTGGCAGAGAGAATCCCGATGTTGGCCACATTGGCTGGGCTCACGATCGGCGCAGCTCCTTGACCTGTCCTTCGTCGAGCTCGACGCCGAGGCCGGGAGCGTGGCGCACGTGGATGTGGCCATCCCGATAGACGGGTCCGGCCGTGACGACCTCTTCGCGCAGCAGATGGGGCCCGAACAGCTCGCAACCCCACGTGACGTTAGGAAGGGCGCAGTAGGCGTGCAGGCTGGCGCTCGTGCCGATCGACGTCTCGATCGACGTGCCCCCGTGGCAGGGGATGCCCGCGGCCTCGGCGATGCTCGTGATCGCCTGCACCCGGGTCAGGCCTCCGGACTTGGGCACCTTGACGGCGATGATGTCACCAGCCCGGCACTGGCTGACCCGCAGCGCGTCGTGGATGGTGCGGACCGATTCGTCGGCCATCAGCGCCACACCGTGCTGTTGCGTGAGCCGCGCCATGCCCTCGACCGCCCAGCCAGGGATCGGTTGTTCCACGAGATCGATGCCGCCGCGCTCGAACTCGGGCAGCCACCGGTTCGCCGTGCTCTCGTCCCAGGCGCCGTTGACGTCGACCCGGACGCTGGCCCGTGAGCCCAGCGCCGCGGCCACCTTCAGCACCCGGGCGACGTCCTCGGCGGGTTCGGTGGCGCCCATCTTCAGCTTGAAGCTGGTGTGGCCGTCCGACGCCATCTTGGCCTCGGCCTCTTCGACGACCGTCTCCGCCGCAGCCGCGCCGATGGCCCATGTCACGGGCAGGGAGGAGCGATACAGCCCGCCGAGCAGTTGGTACACGGGGACTTGCAGTGACTGGCCCAGCGCGTCGAACAGCGCCATCTCGATGGCCGCTTTGGCCACCCAGTTGCCGTGGGCCACGCGGTCCATTCGGGCTCCGGCGGCGGTGATCTGATCCGCCGGGAGTCCCACGAGCGCCGGAGCGAGGTAGTGCTCGATCAGCGCCTGAACGCTCTCGATCGCGTCGCCGCCCCACCACGGGCCGCCGGGGACCACGCCTTCACCGATCCCCACGACCGTGTCGCTGGTGGCCACCTGCACCAAGAGGATCGGTTGTCGGTCGATGGTGGTCACCGAGAACTGGTGGGGTCGTCGCAGCGGCACGTCCAGGATGGTGGTGTCGATGCGCTCGATCGTGGGTGTCATGGTCTGTCCTCTCGAATGTGCACCCCGCCCCGGCGAGAACGAATCAGCCTTCCCGAGCCGACGGCACAGATGCCGCAGAGCACACGGGTGGGGAGCCGTGCGCCGTGCCGTGCCGGCGGCGGTCAGGTGCGGGCGTGCGCGGACGTCAAATGGCGAGCGAAAAACAACAGCGACCGGCTCCAGGAATCGGTGGCCGCCTCACGCTCGGGCCCAGTGTCCTCCTCGAGGCCGCGGAGGAACCCGTGCCCGGCACCGGGATAGACGATCGCCTCGTAGTCCTTGTCGTGCCGGGCCATCTCGTCTCCCAGGCGGCTGACCTCGTCCATGTCGATGTAGTCCTGATCGCCCCAGAAGGCCAGGATGGGTCCGCGGACGCGGTCGACCATCTCGAGCGGCGCGGGGGCGCTCGAGCGGGGCATCCCGGCCGGGAAGGCGTAGTAGCAGACCGCGGCGAAGTCGTCGCGTTCGGCACACATGTCCAGCGCCAACGTGCCGCCCAGGCAAAATCCCAGCAGCCCCACCCGGAGGCCACCCACTTCGTCGCGCTGGTCCAACCAGGCCGCAGCGGTGAGGAGATCCTGCAGCGCCCGTCCTTCGTCCAGCTGTTCGCGTCGAGCGAAGGCGGCCTCACGGCTCACCTCGGGTAGCTCGCCTTCCCGGAAGAAGATGTCGGGCAGCAGGCTGACATAGCCGGCATCGGCCAGCCGCCGGTTCAACTTCCGGTAAAAGGGCGTCCTTCCGAAGATGTCGACGATGATCATCACCCCCGGCCCCTGCCCGCTGTCGGGCAGCGCCATCTCAGCGGGGAGATGCTGCCCCGCGGGCAGGGGCACGGTCACGTCGCGCACCTCGACGGACGGTCCCGCTTCTCCAGGCGTGTCGGGATGGCACACGGCAGGCTCCCGAAGATTGAAGGTGGAGGGTTGCTGTTACGCCGGCGGCAGCTCGAAGTCGTACGTCGTGGTGTAGTAGGGCTCGGTCAACCCGTACCGTTGGGCCTCCGGCCCGTCGCTCTTCTTATCCAGCGTCAGGATCAGCTCCGGCTTGACGGCGCTGGCCACATCGTTGGTGAGGAAGTCGTCGTTTTCGAAGTACAGCTGGCTTGTGATCTCGTCGTGTCCGCTGGCCGAAACCTTGAGATGCAGGTGAGCGGGCCGGAACGCCGACCAACCGGCCGCAGCCAGCAGCTCGCCAGTGGGGCCGCCCTTCGGAATCTCGTACGGCGAGGGCACCACGGTGCACACCTCGTAGCGGCCGTTCTCGTCGGTGCGCAGCTTGCCCCGGAGGTTGAACTCGGGCACCCCGGGATCGATGTTGGAATAGATCCCCTCGGCGTCGCACTGCCACATGTCCAGCAGCGCGTTGGCCAACGGGCTGCCGTCGGTCGCTGACCGCACGGTGCCGGACAGCACCAGCCGGTCGCCGGGCTCCTTGTCGCGCATCGGCATCACGTAGGGGGGCGTGAGCTCCGGCGCCCCCTCGACGTAATACGGCCCGAGGATCGTGCCCTTGCTGCCGGGCCGGTCATCGAAGGCCATCTGCTCGATCACCGACTCGAAGAACACGTCGTTGAACAGCGGCCACTCACCGGCTTGGCCGAGCCGGATGAGCCAATCCGTCGCCGCGTTGTACTCCTCGTAGGTCACGTTGTGATCTCGCAGGCCCTGCCGCACGCGGTCGACAAGATCGCCGACCACGGTGGCCACTCGCTGTTGATCTGCCATGTCCTCCACCTCCTGGGTTGGCCGTCGTCCACCTCGGCGAACGGCAGGCTTACTTGTTGCGGCCCTTGAACAGGCTCACGTCGTCGGGGTTGATCAGATCCGGCGCGGTCCAGCCGTCCAGGTCGTACTCGGCCATGCACTGCTCGGCGAAGCCCTTGTGCTGATCCAGCAGCCCCGACATCTCCTGGGACATCATCAGCTCCAAGCGCACGCCCTCGTGGTTGCCTGAGTAGTTGCGCTCGTACAGCTCGTGGCGTCCGCCGAACTCCGTGCCGACGGCATCCCACAGCAGCTTCATGAGCTTGACCCGGTCCACGCCCTCGATCTCGTTCGAGCCCCGGACGTACTTGTCCAGGTACGGGCGGATCGCCGGGTTCTTGAAGTCCTCGGCATGCGAGTTCAGATAGATCAGCCCCGAGCCGAGGTCCTGTTCGATGATCTCCTTGATGCGCGGGTATCCGATGCCCATGAACCACCGGTAGGCCAGGCCATAGTCGAGGTTGGGCAACAGCGCGCTGCTCTCACCCCACGGCTGGGCCTTGTGGGCCTGGGCGTCGCTGATCGCCCAGAACAGGTTGCGCCAGGCCAGCACCTCGCCGATGCGGGTGCGGATGCCGCGGAAGTCCTTGACCCCGGTGGCCTCGGTGGCCTTGACCAGCAGGCCGGCGATGAAGTCCAGCTTGACCGCCAGCCGGGTGGTGCCGTGGAACGTGAACCGCTCCAAGAAGCCCGACTGCGGGAAGAAGTTGTTGACCGCCTCCGGGTCGCCGTACAGGAACACGTTCTCCCACGGGACGAACACTTTGTCCAGGATGAACATCGTGTCGTTCTCGTCCAGCCGGCTCGACAGGGGGTAGTCGAACGGGCTGCCCATGACATCGGCCATCATCGAGTACGACGGCCGGCAGATGAGCTTCAAGCCCGGGGCGTCCATGGGGATGGTGCAGATCAGCGAGAACTCGCGTGTCTTGAGGGGGACGCCGTAGTGGGCGATGAAGTTGTAGTGGGTGATCGCCGAGCCGGTGGCCACGACCTTGGCGCCGCTGACGATCACGCCGTCGTCGCGTTCCTCCTCCACGTGGACGAAGACGTCCTTGACCTCGTCCGGCGGACGGTGGCGATCCACCGGCGGGTGGATGATCGCGTGGTTCCAGTACAGAACCTTCTCCTGTGACTCCTTGTACCACCGGCGAGCGTTGTCGTCGAAGGGCTCGTAGAACTTGTCGTTGGCGCCGAGCGTGCCGAGGAAGGCGGCCTTGTAGTCCGGGCTTCGGCCCATCCAGCCGTAGCCCAGGCGCGCCCATCCCGCGATCGCCTGCTGGTCGGCGACGACGTCGTCGATGCTCCGCGGCGCGCGGTAGTAGGGATGGGTGAAGCTGCCGTTCCCGGTGTCGGTCGGCGCCGTCAGCACCTTCTGCTGGTCCGGGTCGTGCAGCGCGTCGTACAGGCGAGCCACCATGCGAGCAGAGTTGCGAAAGGCCGGATGGGTGGTCACATCGTCGACGCGCTCGCCATAGATGTAGATCTCGCGGCCGTCTCGCAGGCTCTCGAGGTACTCGTCGCCGGTCATGGGCCGCGAAGCGGTGGCCCCTGTCGGCTCCCTGTCCGTGGGATTCTCCGTGGCGGTCATGTGCATCCTCCCTTGGTGTCACCAGTCCGGGATCGCGCCTCGATGCATGGGCGCTGCGGTCGCCGTGTCGTGCTCGATCACTCCTTCCCGTCAGCGCGTCGGGCGTCGCTGGGCAGCTGGCCCAGCCAGCCGGTCGTGGGACAGTCGAGCGATTCCAGCCAGGGAAGGTCGTAGGCCGTGCCGAGTTGATGGAACTTGCCGGTGTAGAACAGCAGCGGCTCCCGGTCGTGGTAGTCCATGCTGTGGACCTGACCGAGGAACAGGACATGGTCGCCTCCGTCGTATGAGACCCACGGCTCGCATTCGAAGTGGGCGAGGCAGCCCAGCAGGCGAGGCGCGAGCTTGCCTTCCTCCCAGGTCAGGTTGAGGTTGGCCTGCGGGCGTCCGGCGAAGTGCAACGCGACGTCCCGTTGGCCCGCGTGCAGGACGTTGACGGTGAAGGGGGCACGGTCGAGCAGGTCGCAACCCTTCGTGCGCCGGTCGATGGAGACCAACACCAACGGGGGCTCCAGCGACACGGCCGTGAAGGCGTTGACCGTCATGCCGTGGGCGGTGTCCCCATGCCCGTGGCAGGTGACGACGGTGACCCCGCTCGCAAAGTGCCCCAAGCAGTTGCGAAGCTCCCGTGAATCGACCGTCATCGTCGCACCTTCGTGCCGGCGATTTGCCCCGGGTTCTGCGAGGGGTCTTGTCGGGCACAGCGACTCGATGTACGCTATGCGGACATCAAAGTCGCTATGCGGTCATGATGCGGCACGTCCCGGTCGCCGTCAATAGCCTTCTCCGCATCCACAAAGGAGAGCCATGACGTCATCACGCGACTTTGTGCAATCCTTGGATCGGGGCTTGGAGGTGATCCAGGCTTTCTCCGAGCGTGAAGCGCTCACCGTCACCGAGGTGGCCCATCTCACGGGTTTCAGCCGCCCGACGGTGCGGCGTCTGCTGCTCACGCTGGAAGAGCTGGGCTACGTCGAGAGCGAGGAGGGGCGCTACCACCTCACCCCGAGGGTGCTGACCCTGGCCTACAGCTATTTGTCCGGGGTGAAGCTGACGCGGGTCGCCCAACCGCACTTGGAACGCGTGGCCGAGAAGACCAGCGAATCGTGCTCCATGGGCGCGTTGGACGACACGGACGTCGTGTACCTCGCGGGCGTACCCACTAAATGGATCATGCGGGTCACGATGTCGGTGGGCGCCCGACTCCCGGCTTACGCCAGCTCGCTGGGCCGTGCGCTGCTGGCCCACCTCAGCGAAGAGGAGTTGCGGCGTTATTTGCAGCGGGCTGAGTTGCGGCGGTTGACCGAGCACACGATCACCGACGAAACCGAGCTCCGTGCGGAGCTCGAACGGATTCGCACACAAGGGTGGGCGTTGGTGGACCAGGAGTTCGAGATCGGGTTGCGCTCTCTGGCCGTGCCGGTTCGCAACGCCGAAGGGCAGGTGGTGGCGGCGGTGAACTGCTCTACGCACGCCGGCCGCGTCGAGCGGGAGACCCTCGTCACCGACTTCCGGCCGCTGGTCGAAGAAGCCGCGGCCCGGATCGGCGGCCATCTGGGCCACGGCCTCTACGGAGAGCCTCACGCCGGGGGCAGATCCTTGCCCTGAGTTGTCACGTCGACCACCGCAGACCCAGGAGGACAGACATGCTGTTCCATGTGAAGATGGAAGTGCGCATCCCCCACGACATGGAGGCGCGACGGGTCGAGGACCTCAAGGCGCGCGAAAGGGAACGGGCCCAAGAGCTGCAACGGGATGGGCGCTGGCGCCATCTGTGGCGCATAGCCGGCCACTACGCCAACATCAGCGTGTTCGACGTGGACTCCGTCGAGGAGTTGCACGACCTGCTCAGCGAACTGCCCCTGTTTCCGTACCTCGACATCGAGGTGACCCCGCTGGTGCCCCACCCGTCCGCGATCGAGTGAGCCGCCACGGCGCACTCGCGCAGGCGCCCCACCACGTCCACGACGTCAGGTATCCGACATGCCCATCACCCGATTGAACCACGCCGTGCTGTTCGTTCGCGACGTCGCTCACAGCTCGACCTTCTACTGCGAAGTGCTGGGCTTCGAAGCGGTCCCGATGACGCCGGTGGGAATGAACGCGGTGTTCCTGCAAGCCCCCGGCTCCACCAACGACCACGACCTGGGGTTGTTCGAGGTCGGCAGCTCGGGTCAGACGGCCCCCACGGCGAGCCCAGGGGTCGGTCTGTACCACCTGGCCTGGGAGGTGGACACCCTCGCCGAGCTGGAACGGCTCGCCACCGCGCTCGAGGAGGCCGGCGCGCTGGTCGGGGCGGCGGACCACGGCACGACCAAGAGCCTCTACGGCCGCGACGTCGACGGGCTGGAGTTCGAGATCGCCTGGGTGGTGCCCGCAGACCAGCTCACCGACGACGCCGTGGAAGCCCGCCAACGCATCGGGCCGCTCGATCTGTCGGCCGAGCAGCACCGCTATGGAGCCCACACCCAGGGCGGGGTGGGAATCTCGCAGCCTGCCGGCGCCTGACCGCGGCCCGGGGGCCGCGGTCCTGTCGTCGTCGGCGGGAGGTCACCGCAGCACGGCGGTGCCGGCGAAGGTGTCGTGATAGCCGCGGTTCTCTTCGCTCTGCGAGATCGTCACGATGATCACGATCACCGCGATCAGCGACAGCAGTCCACCGACCACCGGGATGACCCCCAGCAGCATCCACACGTTGCGCTTGGCGGCGACGTCCATCGCCGGGTAGGAGCCGTCCGGGCCCACCACGCGCATGTTCAGGATCTTCTTGCCCACCGTGGCGCCCTGGTTGGATTCAAACCACACGAAGTAACCGAACCACAGCAGCGACACGACGATGCTCGTCCCAACGCCTCCGAGGCCGACGATCGCCAAGATGATGGACGCGGGGATGCCGATCAACAACACGTCGAGCAGCCGGGCCCCGATGCGCGCGCCGAGGCTGGCATAGGAGGTCGACGGCGAACCTCCGCCTCCCCCGGGCGCCGAACCGCCGGAGTCCGCTGGCGTGTCGCCCATGGACGGATCTTGGGTCATAACCTGCCCCTTCCTGTCGGTCCCGTCGGCGATCATGGCGGACCGCCCGACCGGGGCGGGCCCCACCCGCAGCCGCCAACCCTACTCCACGTGGCAGCGAGCGTGTCGAGGCTCGCCGCGCCGGCTCGCCCGTGTCGGGCTGCAGGTGTTGGTGGTCCCCCCCGCATGTTCGGGTGAACGTGGCCGGGCTGGCGTGCGTATCCCCGGGGTGGCGTCCCCGAAGGGAGGGAGCCGGTCATGTCCGTTCGGCCTGACGGACGGTGGCGCTGGCAGCTGCTGGTGCTGAGGCGGTGGCGGTGATGGCGCGAACCGGCCACATTGTGCGAGTGGCCCGGGGCGCTGACCGTGATCGGGTGCGGTGATGATTCCAGTCGATGACGACGTGGGCCAACAGCGCGTGTTGGTCGGGGTCGCGGCTGGGGAACGGCACGCGCTGACGCTGCTGTACGACACCTATGGTCCGGCGCTGTTCGCCTTCGGGGTCCGCCGGCTCGGCGACCGCGAGCTCGCCGAGGAGCTCGTCCAACAGGTGATGGTCAACGTCTGGCGTCGCGCGGACCGCTACGACCCCGCCCGCGGATCGGTGCGCACCTGGGTGTTCGCCATCGCCCGCAACGTCGCGATCGACTTCCACCGCCGCCGGGCGCGCGAGGGACTCACGCGCGAGCTCGAGGAAGCCGACGACGTCGCCGCCAGCGACGAGCTCGACCGGTTGCTGCGCGCCGAAGCGGTCCGCAGCGCCCTGGAACGGCTGTCGCCGGAGCACCGCCGCGTGCTCGAGCTCGCCTACTTCCGGGGACTCGACCAGGCCGAGACCGCCAGCCGGCTCGGGCTGCCCGTCGGGACGGTCAAGTCCCGCACGTACTACGGGCTCCGCGCCCTGCGGCTGACGCTCAGCGAGCTGGGGGTGCGGTCGTGAGCGAACCCCACCCGAGGGGAAGCGGGGCCGAGCCCGGCGCCTGTGACAGCGTGCGCCTGGAGCTGGGCGCCTACGTGCTGGACGGGCTCGACCCGGCCGAGGCAGCCACCGTCGAAGCTCATCTGGCCACCTGTCGCTCGTGCTCGGCCGAGGCCGAGGATCTGGCCGAGCTGCCGGGGCTGTTGGCCCTGGCCGACGACGCGCCCCCGGATGTCCCACCGGATCTGCGGGACCGCACCGTGGCTCGCGTCACCAGCTATCCCGACACGCGGCAGCGACGCCGCCGCGCCACAGCGCTCATCGCCGCGGCTGCCGCGCTCCTCGGCGTAGTGGTGGGCGCCGGCGGCGTGCTGGTCGTCGAGCGCGACACGCCCCCTGACGAGGTCCTCACCGTCACCGACGAACCGGTGACGGGCCGGGTGGGCCTGCGTGACACCCCCTCGGGCATGGACGTCGAGCTGGACGCCGCGGGCTTGCCCACTTTGGAGGAGGGCTACTACCAGGTGTGGCTCGAATGGCCGTCGGGGCACCAGGTCAGCGCCGGCACGTTCGTGCCCGACTCCCGCGGCCGTGTTGAGGCCACCCTGCGCACCGGCGGCTGGCGTGAGGACTACCACGCCCTGGAGATCCGCGCCCACGACCGCGACCGTCCCGACGGTGAGACGGTGGCACGGCTCAGGCTGGACTGATCAACTGTCCTGGTGTCGGCCGGGCGGACCCACACCGACGGCGCGTTGCCCGGTCTGTGACACGCTCGTACGTTGGCCCGAGCTCGTTCGGTCGCAGCGTGAGGAGGTCGCCTGAGCGTCGCACTGCTCTCGGGACCCCGGTGGGTGGTGGCGCTCGCCGGTGTCTACGCCGTCTTCGCGGTCGCGGCGATACTCGCCTGGTGGGTGGCCGGTGACGCGTGGTGGAACCAGCTGGTCAACCTGACCACGTTCTGGTGGGCCCTGCCGTCGGTGCCGCTGCTGGTGCTGGCGTTGGTGTTTCGCCAGTGGGGCATCGCGCTGCTGCTGGCGGTGCCCGCCGGTGTGCTGGTGTGGGCGTACGGCGGGCTCTTCCTGCCCTCCGCCTCGCCACCGTCGGCCACCGCCGCGTCCGGCGCCGAGCTGCGGGTGGCGTCTTACAACGTGTTCATCCAGGTGGACGACGTGTCCCACGTGATCGACCTCGTCGAAGCCGACCAACCCGACGTCGTGCTGTTGCAGGAGGTCACCGGCGAGCAGGTGGACCGGCTGCGCGACCGCGTGGCGGACCACCTGCCCCATGGTTGGTTCGGCGACTCGGCCAACTTCGGGGGCGTGGGCGTGCTCAGCCGCCATCCCATCGAGGAGGTCCGGCCGGTCTCGACCCCCGAGCGGTTCGAACGGCCCACCGCGGTGCTCACGCTCGACGTGCCCACCAGCGATGGTCGCCAGCCGGTCCAGGTGGTGCCGCTGCACCTCGTCGCCGCCTGCCCCGTCTGCGGCCCGTTCGTCGAACGCCAGCGCTACGAGGTGGCATCCCGCCAACGGGAGATCCAGGCGGTGTTGGACGCCCTGGACCCCGAGCTGCCGGCGATCGTCGGCGGTGACCTCAACGGCACGCGGCTCTCGCAGGCTCACCGGACGCTCACCGGCTCGGGCTTTCGCGACCCCCACCGTGAGGTCGGGTTCGGCCTCGGGTTCACCTATCCGGCCGATCACGCCCCGCCCGGGCGAGGAGAGCGCGCGGGCACGGGCCTGTCGCCGCGGCCGGCGACGGTGGCCCACCTCCCGCTGGTTTCGTTCCCCGTGCTGCGCCTCGATCACATCCTGGTCCGGGACCTCATCCCAGTGGACGCTCGGGTGGGTGACGCCAGAGCATCCGACCATCGACCGATCCACGCGCGCCTGCGCGTGCCAGCCGACGGACAGTCGGACGCGTCATGAGGGCTCGACGGCGGACGACGCCGCGTCCGGAGCCGGCTAGCACCCCTGGCTGCCACACCGCGATCCGAACACCTCGGCCTTGAAGGCCTCGTAGCGCCGACGCTCCTCCTCGCTGAGCCGGGGTCCCGGCACGGGATCGCCCCGCTCCTGGCTGGTGTGGTGCGCGGGCTCGGGCTCGGCATCGTCGCCCGGCTCGTGGCCGGTGGCTTCCTCGGGGAGGTGGGTCATCGTCGGCTCCTCATCGGTCGTCGCGCGACACGGGTCAGGGTCGACCATGGGCAGGCTCACCCGACGGGATCCGGCGAGCGCGACACGGCGCGGGAGACGGCGTGGCGCGTCAGCGCACCGGCGGCGCGGCGCAGGCGCCTGGCGCTCACCGTCCCGTCACCGAGGGCGAGATCGACCAGCGCCTCGAGCGCCTCGTCGTCGTGGCGGGCAGCGATCAGCATCGCCGTGACCGGACCGGGAAGATGCAACAGCGCGGCCAGCACCCGCACGTGGCGCCAGTGCGTGGCGAAGCGGGTCTGCAGGGCCTCGCGGTAGACGCGTCCTGGATCGGCGGCGGTGGCCGCGGCCTCACCGGCCAGGGCGCCCGAAGCCAGCGCGTAGTAGATCCCCTCGCCGCTGAGCGGGTTGATGAGGCTGGCCGCGTCGCCTGCCAGCAGCGTGCGCGGGTGCGGCGCCGGCTGCGGACGGTGAGAGACCAGCGGCAGCGTGTGGCCGCTGAGCGTGCCGTCCCGGGGCGGCAGGTCCGGCAGCCGCTCGGCCAGCGCCCGCTCGAGCGCGGGCCGGCCCCCCTGATGCTGGCTCGTCAGGCGGATGTAGCCGACGTTGACGCGCCCGTCGGCGATCGGGAAGGCCCACGTGTACGCCAACCCGCTGGAGCCCTCCCAAGCGAACCGCAGCTCGTCCGTGCGGGTCGGCGGGTCGGCGTAGCCTCGCAGCGCCACGGCGCGATGACCGGGCGGGTTGGCTTCCACCCCGAGTTGGCGGCGCACCGTCGAGTTCGCTCCGTCGGCGCCGATCACCACCCGGGCGGAGAACTCGTCGTCGACGATCACGTGGTCGCGTTCCACGCGCAGCGACCGCACCCGGTGGGGGACGAACTCCGCGCCGGCGTTCGTCGCCGCCTCCAGCAGACGGGCATCGAACTCGTAGCGCGGCACCACCCACCCCGGCCGGTCGGACGTGGCCGCCACCTCGTGGCCGCCCGGCCCGCACAGCCGGTAGGCGGCGAACCGCTCGGTCACGCCCAGCACGTGGTCGGCCCCGAGGCTGGCCAGCACGTCGCCGGCGTGGGGGCCGATGCCGTCACCGCAGACCTTGTCGCGTGGGAACGCCGCCCGGTCGAGCAGCATCACCGAGGCGGAAGGGTCGGCTCGGCGGGCGGCCAGTGCCGCCGCGGCGCCGGCGGGCCCGGCGCCGCAGACCACGACGTCGACGCAGGCGCGCATGCGGGTGACGGTACGGGTCGCCCCGAGTCGCGGCAAACCCGTTTGCCCAGATCATGAGCTCGAGTTGCCGTGGCGGCCACGACAGCGAGTACGGTGATGGGCACCTGCCTCCGCACGAAAGCGACGCGCATGAGTACTCGCACGCTGGGACTGTCCGACGAGCTGCAGCACTACGTGGTGGCCCACAACCCCCCTGAGGACGAGCTGTTGGCCGAGCTGTCCGCCGAGACGCAGGCTCGGTGGCCAGAGCACATCAACATGCAGATCGCCCCGGAGCAGGGTGCGTTCCTGTCGCTGCTGGTGCAGCTCACCGCCCCGCGGCTCGCGGTGGAGGTCGGCACGTTCACCGGCTACTCGTCGGTGTGGATCGCTCGCGCGCTGCCGCCCGGCGGGAGGCTGCGGTGCTTCGACACCAGCGAGGAGTGGACCGCCTTCGCCCGCGACGCCTGGCACCGGGCCGGCCTCGACGACCGCATCACCCTGCACCTCGGGGACGCCACCGACACGCTGCCTCCCGCCTTGTCCGATGACGAGCCGGTCGGGTTCGCGTTCATCGACGCCGACAAGCCCGCCTATCCCGCCTACTACGAGACGCTGCTGTGGCGTTTGGCGCCCGACGGGCTGATCGCGGTCGACAACACCCTGGCCGGCGGCCGGGTCGTGGACCCGCAGGGCGAGAACGACGAAGCCATCGCGGCGTTCAACCGCCGCGTGGCCGACGACGAGCGCGTCACCGCAGTGCTGGTGCCGGTGGCCGACGGGGTGACGCTGATCCGCCCGCGAGGCTGAGGGCGCCGTGCAAACGGCAGCGGCACGCCCTGGGACGGCCATGGCTGAGCCATCCGCGGATGCCGCCCCGTCGGCGAGCCGGGTGGTGTGTGTGGGGCTGGCCACGCTCGACGTGATCCAGTACGCCGCGTGGCTGCCGGCTCCTGGCGAGAAGGGCGAGAGCGAGGCGTCGTGGTGCGGCGCGGGCGGCCCGGCGGCCAACGCCGCGGCCACCGTGGCGCTGCTGGGTGGCCCGGCGACGCTGGTGGCCCCGCTCGGGGACGACCGCCCGGGCGAGTTGGTTCGCGCCGACCTGGACCGCGCCGGCGTGGACGTCGAGTCCCCCACGGGACTGGAGGGCGCGCCCACCACCGTGTCGTCGGCGTGGGTGGCCACCCCCTCCGGCGACCGCACCGTGCTGTCGACCAACGCCCCTGCCGGCGCTGATCACGCGACGTGGGCAGCCCTTCCCGACCTGCCTGATGACGCAGGCGCCGTGCTCCTCGACGGCTTCTTGCCGCGCCTGGCGTGTGAGGTGGCGCGGGCCGCCCGCCGCCGCGGGCTGCCGGTCGTGCTCGACGCCGGCAGCTGGAAGCCGGTGCACCGTGAGCTGTTGCCGCTGGTCGACCACGCCATCTGCTCGGCGCGCTTCGCGTTCCCCGACGCGGCCGACGCCGCCGTGACCGATCGGCTGGCACGGCTGGGCTCGACCGTCGGCGTCCTCGCTGCGATCACCGATGGGGGCGGGCCGATCCACTACCGTCTGGCCGACGCCCGTGGCGGCGGTACCGGCGAGGTGTGGCCGCCACGGCCGCCGCAGGTGGTCGACACACTCGGCGCTGGGGACGTGCTGCACGGCGCCTTCGCTCATCACTTGACCCAACGTGGCCGCGAACCCGTCGAGGCGCTGTCGGCGGCCGCCGCCGACGCCGCGGCCTCCGTCTCCCGGCACGGGCCGCGCGCGTGGGCTGAGGACGCGGTGTCGCCATGAGCCGGCGGTGGCACGGCCAGTCGCGCCGGGGCCCGATCCAGGGCGCGACCCCGGCCGAGCTCGCCGAACCCGACCCGGCCTGGCGGCACGCCGCCTGGGAGGCGATCCACGAGCTGTGGCAGCTGCTCGAGCCGTGGCGCGCCGGCGGGGTGCATCACGTGGGCAGCACCGCCGTGCCGGATGTGCCCGCCGAGCCGGTGGTCGACCTCTTCGCCGGCCTCGCTGACGCTGATGACGCTCCGGCCGCCGGCGCCGCGCTGCAGGCCGCCGGGTGGCAGCCCGATCACGCCGACGACTCCGACGACACGCTCAGCGGCTCCGGGCCGCGCTACACGGCCGTGCGTGGAGATGGTGCGACCGTGGCGGTGGAGTTGCTGGTTCCCGGCACTGACCGGTGGGACATCGCGATCCTGTTCCGCGACCGCCTGCGGGCCGACGAGGACCAGCGGCGCGAGTACGCCCGCATCAAGCGGCGGGCCGTCGACCGCGCCACCACCCGCGAAGAGTACGAACGCCGCAAGGCCGCCTTCATGCGTCGCGTGGTCGACGCGTACTGAGCCAACCGCGTCGGGGCGACGACCGCTGCTACCTGGGTCGCTTCACGGCCCGAAGAAGCCGTGTGGGCCGGTGGCGTGGGCAAGTCGGCGAATGGGACGGTTTCCTTGGCTTCGTCTGGCGCAGGACGGCGGTGTGCGCCACCTGCGTCTTCGCTGCGGGTCCATGTCTGAGGCCCTCGCGCCGGGGTGAGCGTTGGGCGATCCTGACCCTTCGCTTTTTCCCCAGGTTGGCGGGCCGATCTTGTCGTGTTGTCACAGGTTGGACGTACG
>CAYQMQ010000001.1:0-41573 GCA_964418395.1 uncultured Actinomycetota bacterium | reverse complement strand
GAGCAGCTGACGGCGGCGAGTGGTATCGAGACACCGGCGCTGCGCCTCGGCGAGACGCTCAACTTCGGGGTGGTGATAGCCGTGGGCCTTGGTGCGCTGCCTCGACGGCGCGTGGACAGACAGCTGCAACCGCAGCAGATCGGGATCCCCACCCAACGAGCCGTGGCCGACGAGCGCGAGCTCGTAGCCGCCCGCCGCAGCAGTCGCGTCCGCTTGGTCTGGTGGCATGCGCGCGACCCGGACGTCAAGGCCCACCTCCTGCAGTTGTGCGGCGACGAGCTCGGCGGCGCCAGGGTCGTTGGCGTCCGTCTGCAACACTGGCCGGAAGGAGCTGCCGTCTGGCAGCCCTCGAAGTCGGGCGCTCGGGTGGGAGGCCATGCCGAGCTGGTCGAGCAGTGCCCGAGCGGCGGCCGGGTCGTGCTGGTAGGTGGGCAAGCCAGAAGCGGCGCACGCGTGGGACGGGGCCATGCCGCCGGGGCTGCCGGGCTCGCCGAGACCGTCGAGCAATGCGTCGATCAAAGCCGGTCGGTCGATGGCGTGGGCCACCGCGTGGCGAAAGCGCCGGTCGTCGTAGGGAAAGCCACGTGACAGGTTCACGTGGAGGGCCCGCGTCCACTCCCCGGGGCGGGTCCGCTGTGCGTAGTCGGGGAAGGCGAAGCCCTCGAGCTGCTGGCGGCTGGGTCGATGCGCGTCAGAGATGTACTCGGCGACGTCGATCTCCCCGTTGGCGAGCGCGTTCAACGAGTCGCGCACGGGCACGAACTCGAGGCGTCGCACGTAGGGTGCTCCCTGAAAGTAGCCGTCGTTGGCCGTGTAGCGATAGCTTCCCGCCTCGTCGTCGCACGACTCCAGCCGGTAAGGCCCGGTGCCGACGGTCGCCTCGGGCTGGCGGAAGCTGACCGGATCGGTGACGCCCTCCCAGACGTGGCGGGGGATGATGAGCATGCGCCCGGCGACCCATTCGAGGAACGACGCGTGGGGCCGTTTCAGCTCGAAGGTGACGGTGTGGTCGTCGTCGACGCGGACGCCGTCAACGGCGTCGAGTCCGCGGGCGTGGCTGACCAGGGGCCGGTTGCCGGCGCCTGAGGTGAGGTAGGTGACGGTGAAGGCCACGTCGTCTGCGGTGAAGGCGACGCCGTCGGCCCACTCGACGTCGTCGCGCAGCATGAACCGGTACGCGCGCCCGTCGGTGCGCAGGTCCCAGCTCGCGGCCAGCCATGGCAGCAGGTGGCCATCAGTGTTTTTCCACAGCAGGGTGTCGAACAGGAGGCTGGCCTGGGTCAGCCCCGGACCGCGTCGGTAGGCGAACGGCGAGGGATAGCCCCACCGGCCGCCCGCTCGCCGCACACTGAACGGACCGTCCTCTAGTAGGCGCTGCATGGTCCGCGCCCGCTGAATGGTCTCCTCGAGCTCGTGGACCTTCCGGGTGGCCAGGTCGTCCCACTGCCGCCAGCTCGGCTCGTCGCTGGTGTCGCCGAGCAATTCGCCGGTCTCGGCCAGCGTGAACCCCGCCCGGGTGGCCATCTCGATGAGGGCTAGGCGACGCAGGATCGCGGGGTGATAGCGGCGCTTGCCGCCGATCCTGGTGGTCGGGGTGATCAGCCCCTTCTCCTCGTAGAAGCGCAAGGCCGATGGGCGCAGCTGCGTGCGCTGGGCCACCTCCCCGATGGACAGCAGCCGCTCCGCACCGTCGCGACTGTTTGCTGTATGCAAAAGACACCTATTGATCTCGAGTGCGCTTGAAGTCCGAGTATACGGATGCGCAGGAAGGAAGCGACGGCAGGGACAGACAGGAGGCACCTCTGACGCGCACGCGAGATGGGGCCGCTGGCCCCGCTGGCGCCCCGTCGCCGGCACCCGATGGCCCGGCCCCACCCGCGCATCCGGCCGATTCGACGAGTCCGGGCGGGGAGGAACTCGAGGCACCGCCGGTTAGGAGTCGACGCGGCGCCACGTTGCGGCTGATCGGGCTGTACGGGATCACGTTGATGGCGATCGTGACCATGGTGTTCTTGTTGCCGCGGGCGATGCCCGGCGATCCGTTGTCGGCGCTGGAGGACCCGGACACGGGCTATTTCATCACCGACCCCGAGGTCCGCCAGCAGGTGTTGAGCTACTACGGCCTCGACGGGCCGCTGCACGAGCAGTACGTGGACTATCTGGGCAGCCTCGCCACCGGCGACCTGGGCTGGTCGGTGGCGCGCAACGCCCCCGTGGCAGGCCTGATCGCCGGCCACCTGCCGTGGACGCTGCTGCTGGTCGGCTTAGCATTGCTGCTGTCGGCCACGATCAGCTACGTGGCGGGGATCGTGGCCGCCTGGAACCGCGGGCGCTTGCCGGACCGCGTGGTGCTGGTGGCCCTGACGGGGCTGCGCGGGCTGCCCGAGTACGCGCTGGCGGCCCTGCTGATGATCGGCCTGGCCGTCTTGATCCCGCTGTTTCCCCTGTTCGGCGCCTACACGTCGTTTGCCGAATACGAGTCGGTGTGGGAACAGATCGGCGACGTCGCCTTCCACCTCGCGTTGCCGCTGCTGGCGCTGACGCTGTCGCTGATCGGCACCAAGTTCTTGTTGGTGCGCAACACCGCGATCTCGGTGCTGGGTGAGGACTACATGCAGCTGGCCCGCGCGAAAGGCCTGCCGGTGCGGCTGCAGCAGTTCCGCCACGTGGGCCGCAACGCGCTGCTGCCGTTTCTGACGGTGATGGCGCTGCAGGTGGGCACGGCGGTGGGCGGCTCGATCTTCGTCGAGACGGTCTTTGCCTATCCCGGCATGGGCGCGCTGATCCTCGAAGCGGTCGAAGCGCGCGACTACCCCGTGCTGGAAGCGGTGTTTTTGACGCTGGCGGTCACGGTGCTGGCGGCCAACTTCGTCATCGAGCTGGTCTACCGGCGGCTCGACCCGCGGGTGGGAACCGAATGACCAGCGGCGTGTGGTCGCCGAACCCGGCGCGAGCCCCGGCCAGCAAGCGGCTTCGGGCAGCAGGGGGCGCGTTGCCGACCATCGGGTGGGTCGGCGTGGCCATCGTGACCGCCGTGGTGGCCGTCGCGGCGCTCGGAGGGTGGGTGGCCCCCTACCGGCCCACCGAGCTGATCGGCCAGCCGCTGCAACCGCCGAGTGCCACCCACCTGTTGGGCACCAACGGGGTCGGCCAGGACCTGACCAGCCAGCTGGTGTCCGGCGCGCGCGTGTCGCTGACCGTGGCCGCCCTGGCCGGCGGCGGCACGGTGGTGATCGGCGCGCTGGTCGGGATGATGGCCGGCTGGGTCGGCGGGCTGGTCGACGCGGCGGCGATGCGCGTGGTCGACTTCGTGCTGGCCGTCCCCCGGCTGCCGCTGCTGATCGTGCTGGGCGCCTACGCGGGCCCGTCCATCTGGGTGATCTCGGCGGCGATCGCGCTGACGTTCTGGCCCAGCTCGGCCCGCGTGGTGCGCTCCCAGGTCCTGTCGCTGCGGCGCCGCTCCCACGTCAAGGCCGCCATGGGATTTGGCGGAGAGACCGCCTACGTGCTGCGCCGCCACCTCTTGCCCGAGGTCGGGCTGATTCTGGTGGCCGGGCTGGTCTCGTCCGCCGGCCGCGCCGTGATGCTCGAAGCCGGCCTGGCCTTCCTCGGGCTGGGCGACCCCAGCCGGGCCAGCTGGGGCCAGATCATGCGCGACTCGCTGGAGTTCTCGGGGGTGTTCTACACCACCGCCTGGATGTGGTGGCTGGGCCCGCCGCTGGTGGCCATCACCGTGCTGTTGCTCGGGATCACGTTCCTCGGCGTGGGCGTCGAACAGCGCATCAATCCCCGACTGGCTCGTCACTCGACCGGGAGGACGTCGTGACCGCAGCGTTGGACATCAGCGGGCTCCGGGTGACCTATCCCGGCCCGCCGCCGGTGCGGGCCGTGGACGACCTGGACCTGACCGTGCACTCGGGCGAGTGCGTCGGGGTGCTCGGCGAATCCGGATCGGGCAAGTCGACACTGGCCAAGGCGTTGCTGGGCTTGGTGCCCGAGGCCCAGCTCGAGGGCACGGCGCGCCTCGACGGCACCGACCTCGTGGAGCTCGACGAGGACGGCTGGAGCGAGGTCCGCTGGCGCCGCTTGTCGCTGGTGTTCCAGTCGACGGCGGCGCTCAACCCCGTACTGCGCGTCGGCGACCAGATCGCCGAACCGATCCAGGTCCATCTGGACCTGAGCCCGCGCGCCGCCAGCCAGCGCGCCGCGCAGTTGTTGGAGGAGGTCGGTCTCGGGGCGTGGGCCGTGGCGCGCTACCCCAACGAGCTGTCCGGTGGCCAACGTCGTCTGTCGCTTTTGGCCATCGCGCTGGCCTGCGACCCCGACGTCGTGGTCCTGGACGAGCCCACCGCCGGGCTCGATGTGCTGCGCCGCCACGAGGTGTTGCAGCTGCTGGCCGGGATGCGCGACGCGGGGCGGACGCTGGTGGTGTTCACCCACGACGTCGACGCGCTGCGCGGGCTCGCCAATCGGGTGGCGGTCCTCTACCGGGGCTGGCTGGCCGAGATCGGCCCCGCCGAGCGGATCCTGGACGACCCCCGGGCCCCTTACACCTGGGGGCTGCTCAACGCCTATCCGTCGCTGGGCACCGTCAAGGACCTGCGCGGCATCCGCGGCATGCCACCCGACCCCACCGAGGTGGCCACGGGGTGTCCGTTCTTCGAGCGCTGCACCCAAGCGATCGACGAGTGCACCCACGACCGGCCGCCGTTGCTGGCCCCCGAGGGTGAGGACGGAGCCCGCACGGTCGCGTGCATCCGCGGCGGGCTGGTGCCGGTGTTGTCCGCGCGCGGGCTGCGCAAGACCTATCAGGTGCGCACCGGCGTGGTCCGCCGCGAGACCGTCACCGCCGTCGACGGCATCGACCTCGAGGTCCGCGAAGGCGAGGTCCTGGGCTGCGTCGGCGGGACCGGGGCCGGCAAGTCGACGCTGGGCCAGCTGCTGTTGCGGCTGGTCGAGCCCGACGCCGGCAGCGTCCACCTGCAGGCCCGCGACGTGCTCGCCGCCGGCCACGACGCGCTCAAGGCCCTGCGCCAGAAGGCCCAGATGCTGTTCCAAGACCCCTTCGAGGCCTTGTCGCCACGGCTGACGGTGCGCCAGGCGGTGCGCGAGCCACTCGACATCCAACATCTCGGCGAACCCGGCGACCGCGACGCCACTGTCGCCGACGCCCTCAGCGACGCCCGGCTGCCGGCCGATCCCAGCTTCCTGGAGCGCCACACCCACGAGCTGTCCGGCGGCCAGCTGCAGCGGGTGGCGCTGGCCCGCGCGCTGGTGCTCGAGCCCAAGCTGCTCATCGCCGACGAGTCCGTGGCCATGCTCGACCCCTCCGAGCAGACCAAGCTGTTGCAGCTGCTCAAGACCCTGCAGGTCGACCGCGGGATGGCGATGATCTTCATCTCCCACGACCTCGCCGTGGTCCTGCGCGTCGCCGACCGTGTCGTGGTGCTCGACGAGGGTCGGGTCGTCGAGGAGGCCACCAGCACGCAGCTGCTGGTCGCCCCTCAACACCCCGTCACCCAACGGCTGCTCGCCGCCAGCGGCGCTCCGCTGGCCCAGGGACCTCAGGCGTCTCCCAACGGGCAGGCCCACACCCTCTCCGCCCCCGACCGTCACTCGCATGAACCCGGAGTAACCACATGATGACCAAGACCGGCAAGCTGCTTACCTCCATTTTCCTGCTCGCCTGCCTCGCGCTGGCGGTGGCGTGCAGCCCGACGGCCGACGATTCTCCTGACGAAGCCACGGCTTCTGGGAACGAATCCGACACCGGCTCCGAAACCTCCGACGACGAGTCCGACGACACCGCCGAGACCGAGCGCATCGAGCGGCTGCGGCTGGGCGGCGGCGACTTCGGCCACCCCACACCCTTCGCTTACGTGCGTGGTCCCGGGCTGATCCACACCGGCTTCTTGTTCGACACGCTGCTGTGGATGAACCCCGATGGCGAGACGATCCCGTGGCTGGCCGAGGACTGGGAGTCCAACGACGACGGCACCGAATGGACGTTCACCCTGCGCGAGGACGTGCAGTGGCACGACGGCGAGCCGCTGACGGTCGACGACGTGGTCTTCAGCTTCGAGTACATGACCGACGGGCCACCGGGGATTCACACCAGCAACCTCGACGTCGTGGACGAGGTCGTCGCCGAAGGCGATCGCGAGGTCGTCTTCCGTTTGTCCCAGCCGTTCGCCGGGTTCGAGGACAACGTGGCCGGACTTTGGGGCATGTTCATCCTGCCTGAGCACATCTGGTCCGACGTTGACGAGCCGGGCCAATATCTCGAGGACGACGCGTTCGTCGGCACGGGTGCCTACGAGTTGGTCGAGTTCGACGAGGCCGCCGGCAGCTACCTCTACGAGGCCAACGACGACTTCTTCCTCGGCGAGCCCGTGGTGCAGCGCCTCGAGTTCATACCGGAGATCGAAGACGAGCTGCTGGCCCTCGAGCGCGGCGAGATTCACGCCGCCGGGGTGTTCCGCGATCCGCTGCCCGACGAGCAGTTCGAGTCCTTCGACTCCCAATACGGGCTGGCCGAGGCATCGGGGGAGTGGAACCACGCGCTGCACTTCAACCTCGATGCCGGCTTTCCCTTCGACGAGGTCGACTTTCGC
This sequence comes from uncultured Actinomycetota bacterium, assembly GCA_964418395.1. Classification (GTDB taxonomy): domain Bacteria; phylum Actinomycetota; class Nitriliruptoria; order Euzebyales; family Egibacteraceae; genus QS-5-72-10. The sequence continues at coordinate 34,959 of CAYQMQ010000001.1, read as the reverse complement.
CACGCCGTGGCCTACGCCATCGACCGCCAGGACATGGTCGACCGGCTGCTGTTCGGCCGCGGGCAACCGGGAAGCACCGGCGGACTGACCCCCGACCACCCCTACACCCCCAACGATCTGCCGGCCTACGAACACGATCTCGAGCAGGCCCGCGAGCTGCTCGACGGGCTGGACATCACCGACGCCGACGATGACGACACCCGCGAGCTGCCCAACGGTGAATCGTTCGAGATCGAGTTGAACTCCAGCCAGCGCTTCGGACCCCGGGACCCCGAGCTGGTGGCCGAATATCTCGGCGAGGTTGGCTTGGACGTACAGGTGACGATGCTGGATCGCGCCAGCTCCGACGAAGCCGGCCAGGAAGGCAACTACACGATGGCCCTGCACGGCTATGGCGGGTTGGGCAGCGACCCCGACCGGCTGCGCGAGCGGTATCACTCCGAGACACCGAACGACAGCTTCACGTCGGTGCACGGCTATGCGAACGACGAGTTGGATGAGCTCGCCGAGCAACAGTTGGTCACCGTCGACGAGGACGAGCGCAAGGAGATCGTGGCCGAGATGATGCAGATCCTCGCCGAGGACCTGCCCGTGCTGTCGCTGTACGTGCCCGACCGGCTGACGTTCTACGACGAGTCGGTGTTCGACGCATGGGCCTACACCCCGACGTGCACCCCCTGCGGGGCGACCCGCAACAAGTACCTCTACGTCACCGGTGGCTGATCTATGGCCGCTACCGCTGCGCGACGTCAGTGGCTGACACCTCGAGGTTCACGATGACGACCACCACACCGAACCCCGCCCAACGGTGGGCAGACCAGTTGGCCGCTCGGGCAGTGCCCGGTGAAATCCGTGCCGCGGCTCCGGAGTCGCCCCACGGGTTCGACGTTGCCCACTTCGCGCGGATCGCCGACGCAACCCTCCACGAGACGACACCGTCACAGCAGGCGGCCCGAGAGGTGCTGCCCGAGGGCGGCAACGTGTTGGACGTCGGCTCTGGGGCCGGAGCCGGATCGCTGCCGTTGGTGCCACCCGCCGGCCAGCTGTTCGGCGTGGACGAGTCCGAGGGCATGCTGCAGGCATTCGCTGATCGTGCCGCTGCCCGCGGAGCGACCTTTGACACCCTCGTGGGCCGTTGGCCCGACATCGCCAACCAGGCTCCCATGGTCGACGTGGTCGTGTGCCACAACGTCCTCTACGGCGTGGCCGACCTCGAGTCGTTCGTCCACGCGCTGACCCATCACGCTCGACGGCGAGTGGTCGTCCAGCTCACCCAGGAACACCCCACGGCCTGGCTGAGGCCGTACTGGTGGCACGTGCACGGCATCGAACTGCCCGCCGGCCCCACCGCCGACGACGCCATCGCGGCGATCCGAGCCGCCGGCTACCACGTGCACGTCGAGCGGTGGGCCCGGTCGATGAACCTCGACCGCACCGTGGACGACCGAGTCGCCTTCGCCCGCAAGCGGCTGTGTCTCGGTCCCGATCGGGATCCCGAGATCCGTGAACTGCTCGAGCGCTACCCACCGCCGGCGACGCGGGCCACCGCCACATTGTGGTGGACGCCTCCCACCGAGCAGTAGTCAGAAACCGGCGCGCGACCGGTGGGCCACCCGCCGGTCGAATCCGAAATCGCATGGCAACACAAGGAGAATCATCGATGCACGCTGTTCGCACGACCAATGCCTGGCTGTGGCTGGCGGGGCTGATGCTGACGGCCCTTCTGGTGGCCGCCTGCGACCCGACCGCTGACCCGGATCAACAGGCCGACGAGCCCGAGACTGACGATTCGGACGAGACCGAGCAGACCGCCGACGACGCGACAGGCGATGACGAGCGAATCGAACGGCTTCGGGTGGCCGGGGGCGACTACGGCCAGCCCACGCCGTTCTCGTGGGTTCGCGGGCCTGGCCGCATCCTCGCGGGCTATCAGTTCGACACCCTGCTGTGGTGGGACGCGTCCGGCGAGTTCGGCCCGTGGCTGGCCCAGGACTGGGAGGCGAGCGATGACGGGACCGAGTGGACGTTCACCCTCCACGAGGACATCGCCTGGCAGGACGGCGAGCCCCTGACGGCCGACGACGTGGCGTTCTCGTTCGACTACTACACCGAGGGCGCCGCGGCCGACACCGGCCGCGGCGGGTCGCTCGAAGTCGTCGACGACGTCGTCGCCACCGATGAGCGCACCGTCACCTTCGAGCTGCCTCAAGCCTACGCCGCGTTCGAGTCGGACGTGGCCGGCAGCATGATGATCCTGCCCGAGCACATCTGGTCCGACGTCGACGATCCGCAGCAGTATCTCGAGGACGATGCCTTCGTGGGCTCGGGGCCTTACGAACTGGTCGAATACGACGAGGCCGCCGGCAACTACCTGTTCGAGGCCAACGACGACTTCTTCCTGGGTGAGCCCCACGTGCAGCGCGTCGAGTTCGTCTCCGTCGAGGACGAGCTGTTGGCCTTAGAACGCGGCGAGCTCGACGTCGCCGAGATCGCCCGCGAGCCGCTGCCCGACGAGCAATACGAGGCCTTCGACGCCCAGTTCGGACGAGTGGACGGCTTCGCGGACTGGAACCTCGCGCTGCATTTCAACCTCGAGGAAGGCTTTCCCTACGACGAGGTCGACTTCCGCCACGCGGTGGCCTACGCCGTCGATCAGCAGGACATGGTGGACCGGCTGGTGTTCGGCCGAGGGCTGCCCGGCAGCAGCGGCGGGTTGGCGCCCGAGCATCCGTTCAACCCCGGAGATCTGCCCACCTACGACCACGACCCCGAGCAGGCGCGCGAGCTGCTCGAGGGGCTCGACATCACCGACAGCGACGGCGACGGCACACGCGAGCTGCCCAACGGCGAGCCCTTCGAGATCGAGCTGCTGGCAAGCTCCCGCTTCACCGCCGACGGCCCGGAGCTGGTCGCTGAGTACCTAGGCGACGTTGGCATCGACGTCCAACCGAACGTTGTCGACCGGTCGTCGGCCGACGAGGCCGCCACCGAGGGCAACTACACGATGTCAGCCGTCGGATACGGCGGGCTGATGTCCGATCCGGACACCCTGCGCCAGCGCTACCACTCCGAAGCGCCACCGCGCGGGCACTCCACGGTGCACGGCTACGCCAACGACGAGGTGGACGAGCTCGCTGAGGCGCAGCTGACCGCCACCGACCCCGACGAGCGCCGCGAGATCGTGGCCGACCTGCAGCGCGAGATCGCCGAGGATCTGCCGGTGCTGTCGCTGTACGTGCCCACCCGGTATCTGTTCTACGACGAGGCAACCTTCGACGGGTGGTACTACACCCCCGGCTGCAGCCCGTGCCGCGGCAGCCGTAACAAGCACATGTTCGTTACCGGCCAGGAGACCGGCCTGCCCGACCAGGCATCCTCCTGACAGGCATCCTCCTGACGATCCGTCCCTCGAAGGAGCCGACATGACCGCAACCGCACCAGACGCCGTCGACGACTCCGTGCTGGAGCGCCTCGTGGCCTTCCACGGCCACCAGTGCCCCGGTTTGGCGATGGGGGTGCAAGCGGCGCGCCTCGCTCTGCGTGAGGTCGGCCCCGACACCACCGACGAGGACGTGGTCGCCGTGGTCGAGACCGACATGTGCGGGGTGGACGCGATCCAGTTCCTCACGGGTTGCACGTTTGGCAAGGGCAACCTCGTCCACCGGGACTGGGGCAAGAAGGCCTTCACCTTCTTCCGGCGCAGCGACGGCAAGGCCGTGCGCGTCGCCGCTCGCCCCGGCGCGCTGCAGCCCGACCCGGAGCACCAGCGCCTGCGCGGGCGCATCAGCGCCGGGCAGGCCACCGACGCCGACCGCGACCGGTTCCGCCAACTGCACCTGCAGCGCTCTAAGCAGGTGCTCGCCCAAGACCCCGAGGAGCTGTACACCGTGGAGCCGGCCGACGACGAGCCCCCCCGACGGGCGCGCATCAAGGAGTCGGTGCCTTGCGTCCGCTGTGGTGAGGAGGTCATGGAGACGCGGCTCCGCCGCTTCGACGGGCGAGAGCTGTGCCAGCCGTGCTTCGATCTCGAGGTGAATCGATGACGGGTCGGACCGCGACCGGTTCTGCGGGCCGACAGTGGGTTGAGCAACCAGGCCGTCCGGGCGTCGCGGCGCCTCCCCGGCCCACACGGCCCCCGCCGAACGGGGGGAGCTCCCACGTCGCCTCGCTCCGGTGACTCGTCCCGCCACCTCGTATCGTGGGGTCGACAATCGAAGCTGCGCCCGCTGCGCGGCGAGCAGCGAGGAGCGAAACGAGCCGTGCGCTTTTTTGACGGTCACACTCCACCGCACGATCTCACCTACGACGAGGTGTTCCTGGTGCCCCGCCGGTCGGACGTGGGCAGCCGCTTCGACGTCGACCTCACCACCACCGACGGCAGCGGGTCGCAGATACCGGTGGTCGCGGCCAACATGACCGCCGTCAGCGGGCGCCGGATGGCCGAGACGATGGCCCGCCGCGGCGGGCTGGCCGTCATCCCGCAGGACATCCCCACCGACGTGGTCGGCGACACCGTCGCCGGCGTCAAGGCCTGCCACCCCGTCTACGACACGCCGATCACCCTCGAGCCCACCGACACGGTCGCCGAAGCGCTCAACCTGCTGCCGAAACGGGCTCACGGCGCGGCGATCGTCCTCGACGGCGGCGTCCCGGTGGGGGTGGTCACGGCCGCGGACTGCGAGGGCATCGACCGGTTCGCGCAGCTGCACCAGGTCATGTCCACCGGCGTGGTGACCCTGCCGGCGGGGATCGAGCCGCGCGAGGCGTTCGACCGGTTGGACGCCGCCCGCCGGCGGCTGGCGCCGGTGGTCGCCGGCGACGGGCGCCTGGTGGGGCTGCTCAGCCGGACCGGCGCGCTGCGGGCCGCGCTGTATGCCCCCGCGCTGGACGGGCAGGGCCGGTTGCGGGTCGGGGCCGCGGTCGGCATTAGCGGCGACAGCGCCGCCCGCGCCAAGGCGCTGGTCGATGCCGGGGTGGACGTGCTGGTGGTCGACACCGCCCACGGCCATCAGCAGCGGATGCTGGAGGCGCTCGAGGCGGTGCGCGGCCTCGGCCTCGGCGTGCCGGTGGTGGCCGGCAACGTCGTCACCGCCGAAGGCGTCGCCGACCTGCTCGACGCGGGGGCCGACGTCGTCAAGGTGGGGGTCGGCCCGGGCGCGATGTGCACCACCCGAATGGTGACCGGCACCGGCCGGCCGCAGCTGTCGGCGGTGGCCGAGTGCGCCGAGGCCGCTCGTGCCCGCGGCGCTCACGTGTGGGCCGACGGCGGGGTCCGCCATCCGCGCGACGTCGCGCTGGCCCTGGCGGTCGGCGCCAGCCAGGTGATGGTCGGATCCTGGTTCGCCGGCACCCACGAGTCGCCCGGCGATCTGCACGTCGACGCCGACGGGCGGGCCTACAAGCTCAGCTACGGGATGGCCTCGGCGCGGGCGGTCAGCGAACGCACCGTGGACGAGGACGCCTTCGAGCGCGCCCGCAAGGGGCTGTTCGAGGAAGGCATCTCCTCGGGCCGGATCCACCTCGACCCGCACCGCCCCGGCGTGGAGGATCTGCTCGACGAGATCGTCGCGGGTCTGCGGTCGGCGTGCACCTACGCCGGCGCGCGCACCCTCGCCGAGCTGCACGACCGGGCGGTGCTCGGCGTGCAGTCCGCTGCGGGGTTCAGCGAGGGCCGCGCCCGTCCGCACGGCTGACGGACACCGGCGGGACGCGGGCACCGCGTCAGGAGCCCTGTCGGGTCGAGGCGATGAGCTCGTCCAGCGCTTCGGCGTGGGCCCCGCGCCAAAAGACCTGCCCGCAGCCGGTGCACTGAGCGAAGTCGTCGAACGCCGCCTTGGTGCCCGGCTCCAGGCGGTGGGCGACATCGGCCTTGGCCACCGGCGCCAGCCCCGAGTTGCAGTGGGCACAGCGGGTCAAGGGCGCGAGCCGGTCGGCGAGGCCGAAGCGGGCGACCACCTCGCGCAGCTGCGCGCGGGGGTCGTGGGCCCGCACGAGGTAGCCGTGCGTGACCCGGCGGCGCATCAGCAGCCCCCGATCCCGGGTGAGCAGCCACCGGCGTTCGGTCACGGCGGTGTCGACCAACTCGGGATCGTCGGCGCCGGCGTGAGCGCGGACGTCGACGCCGACCAACCGGAGCAGCTGGGCGAGGCGGTGCAGGTGCACGTCGGCCACGAAGCGCGCGGGCAGCGGCTCGGGCCGCACGAGCGAGGGCGGCTCGTCGGGGGGCGCGCCCGCCCACGGGTACACGTCGAGCGTGGCCCCGGGGCGCACGCGGTGGGCGAAGCCGACGCTGGCGCCGTCGGCCAGCAGCAGGTCCACCTCGGTGTGGGGTACGCCGCACGCCTCCACGGCATCCTTGACCGTGCGGTGCGACGGAGCGCGCACCAGCACGAGGCCGGTCCGGTCCGCACATGCGGCCAGCTCGACGAGGTCGCCGTGGAAGCGCGCGCGTGCCGGTGGCGTTGTCCCGGCCCGATCCCCGGCCCGGGCGGCGCCCTCCCCGCCTGACCGGCTCGCCTCCGGTGGTGCGCCAGCCAACTCAACCCGCCCCGTACTCCCGGGGCTCGGTGATGAGCCGGCGCAGCTCTTCGGTGTTGTCCTTGTCGGTGAGCACCACGAGCTGGTCGCCGGCTTCAAGCACCGTGTCGCCGTCCGGCAGCAACAGCTCGCCGTCGCGGTGGACGCCGGTCAGCACGGCGCGGTCGGGCCAGGTGATGTCGCGGACCGCCTGCTCGGCGGCGGGCGCGTCCGCGTGCACGGCGAGCTCGAGGAACCGTGCCCCGCCCAGGTCGCGGAGCTGGGAGGCTTCCTGGCGCTGTTGCATCCCGAGGCTGCGGTTGGCTGCCTGGCGGTAGGCGTCGACGAGGTCGTCCCGGCGGACGACACCGACGAGCCGGCGGGGCTGTTGCTGGGCGACGACGGGCACCATCCCGATGTCGAGCGACGCCATGCGGCGCATGGCGCGGTAGACGGGGGCGGTGGGAGCCACCGTCACCGGATCGCGGGTGCACAGATCGCCCGCCGTCAGGTACTCGTCGGCGTCGGTGCTCTCGGCGGGCAGGTCGGCGGGCGCGACGACCCCGATGAGTTGGTCGCCGTCCACGACGGGCACGGCGTGACCGGCCTCCCGCAGCGTGGCCCGCAGCGTGTGCATCGTCGTGTCGGAGGTGACGGTGAGCGGATCGGTGGTCATGACGGCGTCGACCGTCACGGTCTGCAGCAGGTCGATCTCCTCGGGCTCGCTGGCGATGATCCCCTCGTGTCGCAGCGGCATGGTGTGGATCGACTCGGGCTGGATCCGGTCCGCGACGAGCGCGGCAATACCCGCCGCGAGCATCAGCGGGAGCACCAGCCCGTAGTCGCCGGTGAGCTCGAACGGGATGACGATCGCGGTCAGCGGCGCGCGGGCAGCGGCGCTGAACACCGCGGCCATCCCCACCAGGGCGAACGCGCCGGCGTTGATCCCCGAGCCCGGGAGCAGCGCCACGGCCGCGTTGCCGAAGGCGCCGCCGAGCCCGGCGCCGATGAACAACAGCGGCGCGAACGTGCCCACGGGGTTGCCGCTGCCGACGGCGAGCGCGGTGGCCACTAGCTTGCCGATCGCCAGCAGCAGAAGAAAGGCCACCGCGACGAAGCCGAGATCGAGATCGAATCCCATCTCGTTGTCCAGCATCGCCTGGATCGGTTCGCGGTACTCGGTCACCGGGGGCAGCTCGCCGCCGGTGCCCAACACCTCAGGGAGCCACAACGCGATGATCCCGGTGCCCAAACCGCCGGCGGTGAACCCCAGCGCGCGCCAGAGCCGCACTCGCTCGACCCGCTCGAACAGCACGCTCACCCAGTATTCGCTGTACTGCAGGCCGAGGCCGGCGGCCACGGCGGCGAGCCCGAGCAGCAGATACAGCAGGAGCTCGCGGGGGTCGTTCAGCTCGTAGACGGCGCTGGGCTCGTAGATGATGCCGGCGCCGATGATCTCCTGGGCGGTGACGGAGGCCACGACCGAGGCGATCACCACCATCTGCAGCGAGCGTGCGCGCAGTCCCCCCAGGATCAGCTCGATGGCATACAGCATCCCGCCGATCGGCGCGTTGAACGAGGCCCCGATCCCGGCCGCGGCGCCGGCGCCGATGAGGCCGCGCTTGCGCTCCTCATCGAGGGTGAAGATGCGGGCCAGCAACGAGCCGACGCTGCCGCCGATCAGCACGATCGGTCCCTCGCGGCCGCCGGACACGCCGCTTCCCAGCACCACACCGGAAGCCAGGAGGCCGGCCAGCGGCGTGCGCCCCCGCAGCCCGCCGCCGCCGGTCGCCATGCTGCGCATGATCTGGACCTCGCCGCTGCCGCGTGTCTCGGTGGCCCAGTAGGTCACCAGCACCCCGACGATCAGCGCCCCGATCGTCGGGGCGAGCACGAGACGCAGCGGGCTGGGGTCGCTGCCGAACGCGAACGTCTGCACCACGCTGATGACTTCGATCAGCGCGACGGCCAAGAGGCCGGTGGCGACCCCGACCGTGGCGGCCAGCCCCAAGTCGGTGGACTGACCGTGCGGACGCTGGCGGAGCTTGGTGAGGGCGCGCAGCGTGTGCCGCCGGAGGACTGTCAGCGAGCCCAGCGCTCGCTGCCCGGATGGCCCCAGCCCGTCCGTCACGGCTCTCACGGCTCGGTGAGACCCGGACGGGGTGACCGCGGTTGGCGTGTCGTCACCGGGAGCTCCCGGCACGTCAGCGCACCGAGCCACAAGGAAGGGAGGGACAGGCTGCGACCGCCCACACGCACGTCAGAAGGCATCGCGGAACAACGTTAGTCGATGTGCCCCGACGTTACACCGCTCGTACTCACTCCGCTCCTGTTCAGTCCGCCGGCCCCGCGGTCGGCGTCACGCGGGTGACCTCGCCGGCGCGGACCGTGGCGGTGGTGGGCGCATAGCCGTCCGCGTCGACGGTCCACTGTCCCGGCTGCAGCCACAGCAGCCCGGCGTGGCCGCTGGCGTCGGCCCGGCGCGGCGGGGTGGCGTCACCGCCGAGCGTGGGCTGGGCGGTGACCTCCACGCCGTCGGCGACCGCGACCAGCAGGTGGCCTCCGGGGCGGCGGTCGGTCAACGGCGGCGGGGGAGCGGGCTCGGCCCAGGCGGTGGAGCCCAGCCGCGACAGCAGCGCCTGCGGCGGGCCGCTGGCGACGTTCTGATGGTGGCTGAACAGCACGACGCCGTCCGAGCGCGCGGTGGCGCGCCCGATCTGGGCCAGCGAGTGGTCCACGCTGTTGAGGTAGCCGCCCTGGCCGACCGCCAGCACCGACCCGGCGCGCGGCAGGCCCCGTTGGAACTCGCCCCAGTCGTCGAACCAGGCCCGATGCTCGGGGTTGGCCTCGCGGAAGTAGTTCATCGGCACGGCCGCGTCGACGGTGCCCTCGGCCAGCCAGCCGGGCCAGTCCTGATACACCCAGCTGTAGGTGCGGGTGTGGTGGTAGCCGCCGGCGTGGGCCGGGCCCGGTCCCATCGTGCTGGCCGCCATGGACACGGCCGTGTCCGGGTCGGCCTCGACCGTCTCGAGGAACACCCGGCGGGCGAGGTCGGCGGTCTGGCGCCGCCGCCAATCGCTCCAGCTCGGGCTGTCGGGCGGGGGCGTGCCCGAGTAGCCGGTCTGGGCGCGGAAGCGTGCCAGCGACGTCGGGTGGTAGCCCCAGTCGCCCTGGCCGCTGTAGCGCAGATAGTCGGTGTGGACCGCGTCGACGTCGGAGCGCTCGACCAGCTCGCGCATGATCGCGGCCACATGGTCTTGCACGCCGGGCACGCCGGGGTCCAGATACGTGCCGGTCGCGCCGTCGCGGCGTTGCATGAGCCACGGCTCGCTGGTGCCGGGCCCGTGGGTGCGCCACACGTGGTCGGCCGGCAGGGCCAGCCCGTCGTAGTCCTCGTGGTAGGCCTGCAGCACCGACACCCACGCGTGCACCTGCAGGCCCCGGTCGTGGGCGGCGGGCACGAGCTCGGCGAGCAGGTCGAGGTCGCCGGGCATCGCCGGGTCCGGGGTGCGCGGCAGCACGGCGGAGTCGTAGTAGGCGTCCTGTCGGCGGGCGACCTGCACCACCACGGTGTTGGCGTTGGCGGCGGCCGCCTCGTTCAGCACCCGGTGGATGCCGGCTTCCGACTTGAGATCGTCGTCGAACAGGTGCACCCACGTGCCGCGCAGCTGCGCCGGGGGCCCGCCCGCGGCAGCCTCCTCGTAGCGGGACTCCAGCCGGGCGACCAGCGAGTCGCTGAGCACCGCGGACCCGCCCACCAGGCGGGAGGCGGCCGGTTGGTCGGCCGTGCCGAGCCCGCCGAGGCGCAGCCAGCGGTCGGCGGCGTGGCCGGGCGCGTCGCGGCCGGTGTACAGCACCGGGCCGCCCCCGGGGCGGGCTGCCGCCCACCCGGCGGTGACGGCGTCGACGAGGTGTTCGTCGAACTGCACGGCGAGATGCACCCGGCCGGCAGCGGGGAACGCACGGGCCACCGAGGCGGCGGTTTCGGCGCGGGTGCCGCCGGCGACGCGCCGCACCGGGCCGGCGTTGAGCTGCTCCACCTGCGCCGCCACGGCCGCCGGCACCACGCCGTGGCCGCCGACGACGACGACCTCGTCCACGCCGTCGAGCGCCGCGGCCGTCGTCGGGGGCACCCCCTGGGCGGTGACGAGTAGCAGCTTCGCCCCCGCGCGGGCCGCCGGCGCGGCCGCCACCAGCGAATCGGCCGGGCGCAGGCCGTTGACGACGAACGCGGTGGGGCCGGCGTCGGCGCGTTCGGCGATCGCGGCAGCGGTGGCGAAGCGGTCGGTGCCCGCCACACGGTCGACCTCGACGCCGAGCTCCTCGACCTCGCGCGCGACGTCGGCGCTCACCGCGCCCGTGCCGCCGAGCACGGTTACCCGTTCCGTGCCCAGCCGGGAGATCTCGTCGGCCGTGACCGTCGGCAGGGTGCGCGGCGCGGTCAGCAGCACCGGCCCGCCGACGGCGTCGGCCAGCACGGCCCCGGCGAGCGCGTCGGCCAGTCCGCCGGCGGCGTCGCCGCGGGCGAGGACCACGTGCTCGGCGCCGTCGGGGTGTTCGGCTGTCGAGGCGCAGGCGGCGGTGGCGAAGCGGTCGGTGCCGGCGACGCGGTCGATCGGCGCGCTCGACGAGACCGGGCGGGGGCAGCGGTCGCCCGCTTCCGTCGTGGCAGCGAGCTCCGGTGAGGCCCAGCCCAGGGCCGGGAGCAGCGACAACGCCGCCGCGGCGGCCAGCAGTCTGCGAGGGGGGCGGGCGCGGCGCGCCCGCGCCGGATCCGACACGAGGGGTCCTGTGTGGTCGTGCCGGGCGGTGGCGCGCGGCGCGTGGGGGTCAGGCGGCGGGGTGTCGTCGCGACGACCGGTTCGTCAGTGCAGTCAGCCGCGCGGCGATGTCCTCACGGGCAGTGTACGTCCCCGTCTCCACGACGGCCTCTTGCAGAACCTGTTCGGAGCGGTGATCGTCCATCAGGTCCAGCCCCATGGCCGACAGGGCCGCCTGCGCCGGCTCGAACCGCACCACCGTGGTGCCCGCTTGGACCAACGTGGCCAGCTCGCGCTCGAGCTCGAGATGGACGACGTAGCGCAGCGGCGCGTCCCAGCCGGGGGCCAGCCCGGAGGCCGCCGACATGGGCGCGAGGGCGAGCACCAGGTCGCAGCCCTCGTCGGCGAGCACGTCGGCGTTCGTGGGCGAGTACACGCCGCCGTCGAGGTACTCCACGCCGCCGATCTCCAGCGGGGTGGCATAGCCGGGGATCGCGCAGGAGGCCGACACGGCGTCGGGCAGGGACACCGCCGGAGCCTCCGGCCGCCCGAAGGTGACCCGGGCACCGTCCTCCCGGCGGGTGGCGACGATGCGCAGCCCGTCCGGCCACTCGCGCGGGATCACGCGGTGCAGGTCGTTGGCGCGCTCGGCGAGGTCGACCTTGCCGGTGGGCGCCATCGCGCTGGCGACCACGCTGGGGCGCAGCGCCCACGGCCGGCGCAGGATGGTTTTGATCATCGCCGGCGCCGGGAGCCGCCACCGGCCCAGGTAGTGCCGCAGGCTCAGCGGTGGCAGGTGCGACCGGGAGCGCCGCAACCACGCGTGCAGCGGCGCGCTGTCGGTGGACAGCGGGGCGTTGACCGCCCACGCCGCGAGGTCGTGGGCAGGCACGCCCAAGCGCAGCAAGCTGGCGTTGACCGCCCCGGCGGAGGTGCCGGCGATCACGTCCGCGTTGCGGGCGTCCCAGCCGAGGTCGTTCTCGAGCGCGGCGAGCACACCGGCCTCGTAGGCCTGACCGACCGTTCCACCGGCGCCGAGCACGAGCCCTACCCGGGTCATGGCACAGCCTCGCTTTCGTGAGCTCTCTGCGCTCGTGGTCCGAACAACGCGCTCGTGGGGTTGCATCATCCTTCCCGCCGAGCTGGGCGCTCCAACCTGTCTGGGTCCGTCGGCCCTAAGTAGCCGAAGCCGGGCGACAGATCACAACTGCACAATCGGACTGTCGTCGATCCGCGGCCACACTCGGCCGGCATTCCCGGACAGAATCGTGGGCGCATCCGCTTCGCGGTCCCAAGCGACTCGCGGAGCGGCTGGGTCAGGCCGGGCGCGGGACGACGTGCAGCTGCGGGGCAGCCAGCGCCCCGGCGACGACGTCGAAGGTGGCCACCGTGTGGTGTGGCTGGCGGCGGCGCTCGGTGGGCGAGCCGGGGTTGAGCAGCCACTGGCCGCCCTCGCCGGCTTCGTTGACCGGGATGTGGCTGTGGCCGAACACCACGACGTCGGCCTCGGGGAACCACCGCTGCAGACGCCGCGCCCGGCCCTTGGACTGCCCGGAGTCGTGCACCATGGCCACGCGCAGGCCGTCGAGGTCGAGCTCGAGCGTCTCGGGCAGCCGGCCGGTCAGCTCCGGGTCGTTGTTGCCCAGGACCGCGTGCACCGGCGCGAACCGGGCGAGGTCGTCGAGGACCTCGCCGACGAGGACGTCACCGGCGTGCAGGATCGTCTCGGCGCCCTCGGCGTGGTCGTAGACGGCCGGCGGCAGCGTCCGCGAACCGGTGCGCCGGATGTGGGTGTCGGCGATCACGAGCACGTGCATGGCGGGCGCTCACCAACGCGGGATCGGGACCGGTCGCGGCCCTGTCAGCGGCCGGACTCCGAGAAGTGCATCCAGTCGGCGAGCGACTGCCAGTCGCCGCCCCACCCCCAGCCGATGTCGGCGAACGCCTCGGTGACCACGTCGCCGCGTTGGATCATGCCGGGGCGGTGGTGCTGGCGGTCCAGGTAGGCGCTGGCGAGCTCGGGCACGACCAGGTCCCCGCGGCGGTAGGGGTTGTGGAACGGGTTGATGTCGACCGCGAGCCCGTGGGCGTGCTGCGACCAGCCCTCCCCGCCGGTGATCTCGCGGCACACGAAGCCGGTCGAGGTGTTGCCGTCGCCCGTCCGGGGCGCGTCGAGCTCGTCGGAGCGGACCACCCGCAGCTCCTCGATCGGGAAGCGCGCCCGGAACAGGCGCTCGAAGACCGCGGCGACGTCCTCGGCCACCCGGCGGTGGACGATCACCTCGCCGGTGTGGGGACGGTCGTCGAACCCCCAGAACGTCACGGTCACGTAGCGCAGCTCGTCGAGCCCGACCGGACACCCGGGCCGCCAGGTGGAGCGCGCCGCGACCGGGTCAGGCACCGGCTCGATGCTGGCGGCGAACGATCCGTCGGCGGGCGGTGGGGGCAGGTCGGATTCCGGCGGCGGCAGGCGGCGGTCGACGAGCTCGGCGGGCGTGTCCCGCACCTGGCCGAACCCGTCGTCGCGCATGGGCAGCTCCCGGCTGCCCAGCCACTCGGGCCGTGCCGTCTCCCCAGCGCGCTCCGGGCTCGGGTCGGACGGTGCCTGGGCGGCGTCCTGATCCGGCGGGGCGGGCGAGGACGCGGGCGTGGCCGGGGAGGACGACGGCGTGGCAGCCTCGTCGGCGACCGCGGGCTCAGGGGGTGACCCCGGCTGGTCGCTGGCGCCGCACGCGGCCGCGGCCACCACGAACGCCGGGGCGAGCAGGAGGCGGTGTCGCCGGATGGGCATGCCCACACCGTAGCGACACGCTCTTTCCCCACCGCCGCATCCGACGTATGGTTGGGGTTCATTGGAGGTGATGTGCCCACATCACGTGATCTGCGCCGGATCGTCGGCGTGTGGTGGCACCGGTGGTCGGCGGGTCTGAGCCCGTGGTCCGGGACGGGGTGGTCCGGAGTTGACGCGTTCCCCGCCCGCCTCGTCACCGGGGCCGTGATCGGCCTGGTGGCGCTCTCGGCGGTGGTGCTGTGGCCCGACAGCGGCGAGCCCGGGATGCCGGAGCGGGTGACACCGGAGGTCTCGGTGCAAGAGGCGGCGGGCCGGGAGCGACCGCCCGCGGCGGCGAGCCTGGCGCGAAAACCCACCCGGCACGGCGAGGCCGCCGTTGAGCTGGTGATCATCCCGCGAGAGATCCGCACGGGCGGGGAGGTGGCGTTTCACCTGGTCAACCGCGGTGACGTGGCGCTGCTGATCGACTTGCCGTTTGCGGTCGAGCGGTGGGTCGGCGACGGCTGGCGGGAGCTCGACCCGGCGGAGGGCGAGGACGCGGGCTGGGCGTGGGCTTCCGTCGGGGTGGAGCTGCAACCCGGCGCGGTCAGCGCGGGCCAGTTCTGGCCCGTCGAGCCGTGGGGCGCGGCCAAGCCCGGGCGCTACCGGATCACGAAGACCGCGACCTATCAGGCTCCGGCCGACAGCGACGTCGACGACGTGGGCTTGCGCGTCACCGCCACATTCCGAGTGGCCGAGTGAGCGGCGCTGCGCGAGGCTCACCCGCGGGCGGCGTCGATCTGGTCGGCCAGGTGAGCCGTGGGGTCCGGCTCGCCGGCCGCACGTGCTTCGGCCCGCGCCATGAGCAACGCCTGGCTGTCCACGGGATGCTCGCCGTCGCCGGGGAAGCGCTGCACCCACGAGCCGTCCGCGCACAAGCGCCACGCTTGGACGTTGTCGGCCAGCACCAGGTCGAGCACCGCTTTGAGCTCGGTGCGCAGCTCCGGCTCGCGGACCGGGGCCATCAGCTCGACGCGCCGGTCCAGGTTGCGGGGCATCCAGTCGGCCGAGCCGATCCACAGCTGGTCCGGGCCGAACTGCCAGATGCGGCTGTGCTCCAGCAGGCGTCCCACCACCGAGACCACGCGGATGCGCTCGCTGATGCCGGGGATCTCGGGACGTAACCCGCAGATCCCGCGCACCAGCAAGTCGATGCGCACGCCCGCCCGCGACGCCTCGTACAGCTCGCGGATCAACGCCGAGTCGAGCATGCCGTTGAGCTTGAGCCGGATCAGGCCGGCGCGCTCGCCGCGCTGGTGGGCGTCGATCTCGCGGTGGATCAGCTCGCGGATGTCGTGGCGGATCGTGGTGGGCGCGATCATCAGCTCGCGGTAGCGGTCCTGGCGGGCGTAGCCGGTCAGCACGTTGAACAGGTCGGTGAGGTCGGCGCCGACGGCGTCGTCGCAGGTGAACAGGCCGAGATCGGTGTACGAGCCGGCCGTGTGCGGGTTGTAGTTGCCGGTGCCGAGGTGGGCGTAGCGGCGGATGCCGTCCGCGTCGCGGCGGACCACCAGCGAGGTCTTGGAGTGGGTCTTCAACCCCACCAGGCCGTAGACGACGTGCACGCCGGCCTTCTCCAGGGCCCGGGCCCACTGGATGTTGGCTTCCTCGTCGAAGCGGGCCTTGAGCTCGACGAGGGCCACCACCCCCTTCCCGGCCTCGGCGGCCCGGATCAGCGCGTGGACGATCGGTGAGTCCCCGCTGGTGCGGTAGACCGTCTGCTTGATCGCCAGGACCTGCGGATCCTGGCTGGCCTCGGTGATGAAGCGCTGGACCGAGGCCTCGAAGCTCTCGTAGGGGTGATGGACCAGGACGTCGCGCTCGCGGATCGTCGAGAAGATGTCGCCATGGCGCTCGAACGCCGGCGGGACCACGGGCTCCCAGTGTGGCCAGTGCAGATCGGGCCGGTCGAGATCGGCGAGTTCGGCGAGGTCGTCGAGGCCGAGCAGGCCGCTGGTGCGGTAGAGGTCGCGATCGCCGACGTCGAGCTCCTCGGCGAGCATCGCGACGGTCTCGTCCGGGGTGTCGTCGGCGACCTCGAGCCGCACCACCGCCCCGAAACGGCGGCGGCGGACGGTGCGCTCCACGGCCATGAGCAGGTCGTCGGCTTCCTCCTCCTGGAGGTCGAGGTCGCTGTTGCGCGTGACCCGGAACGGCGAGGCCTCGATCACGTCCATGCCGGGGAACAGCCGGTCCAGCCGGCTTTCGATCACCTCCTCCAGCGGCACGAACGAAGAGCCGTCCGGCAGCCCCACGAAGCGGGGGAGCACGCTGGGCACCTTGACGCGGGCGAACCGGTGCTCGCCGGTGTCGGGATGGCGGATCGTGACCGCCAGCGACAGCGACAGGTTCGAGATGTAGGGGAACGGGTGGCCGGGGTCGACCGCCAGCGGGGTGAGCACCGGGAAGATCTCCTCGTCGAACTCCCGGTCGATGTGGGCCTGCTCGGCCTCGTCGAGGTCGGCGATGCTGCGCAGCGCCACCCCGTGACGAGCCAGCAGCGGCAGCAGCTGGTCGTGCAACAGGTCCGAGCTGGAGGTCAACAGCGGGCGCAAGCGCTCCGAGATCGCCTCGAGCTGCTGGGCCGGCGTATGGCCGTCGGGGCTCAGGGTGGTGACCCCGGCGGTGACCTGCTGCTTCAGCCCGGCCACCCGCACCATGAAGAACTCGTCCAGGTTGCGGGCGAAGATCGCCACGAACCGCAGTCGCTCGAGCAACGGCACCGTCGAGTCGGTCGCCTGCGCCAGCACCCGCCGGTTGAACTCCAGCCACGACAGCTCGCGGTTGAGATACAGGACCGGATCGTCCAGGTCGACCTCGTCGGCCTCGCTGAGCCCGCCTCCGGGCGTGTCGCCGGGGCCGGGCGTGCCGCCCGCAGGCTCGGGGCGGAGCGTCCCCTCGCGCCAGCGCGCGGCGAGTTCGGTCGACACGGCGGATTCGATCGCACAACCTTTCGTCACAGACCCCTGATCGTACCTATCGCCCGTCCCGTGCCAAGGGCTGCCCAGGGACAGCGGTGAGAACCTCCGCCCGACGCCGGAGACGGCGGCGGCGCTCAGGCGTCGGCCGGAGCCGGGCTCAGCAGCCCCCGTTCGAGCACCGTGGGGGCGTGCATCGACCGGTAGCCGACGCTGTCGAAGCGCACGACCACCACCTCGCCCTCCATGCGCTGCACCACGCCCGAGCCCCATTCGGGGTGGTCGACGGGCGCTCCCGAGGCGAACGGCCCGCTGCGGTCGGCCTCCATGCGCTGTTGCTGGGCGTCGAGGTCCCAGTCGTCCATGTCGCGCTGCTCGGCGGTGCGCAGGCAGTTGTCGCACCGCAGGCACAGCTCGGCGGGATAGTCGTCGCCGAGGTAGTTCAGCAGGTAGCGGCGGCGGCAGCGCGTGGTCTCGGCGTAGTCGTTGACCATGTCCAGCCGGGACTGCTCCACGTGCGACTGCTGGGCGTGATGGTGGGCCAGGTCCTCCATCGCCTGAGCGGGGTCGCCGCGCCAGCGGATCCCGGACTTGAAGCGCCGGAGGTACCCGAAGCGGTCGAGGTCCTCGAGCAGCGAGGCCGCCCCGGATCGCGCGACCTCGGCGATCCTGGCCACGCGGGCGAGCACCTCGTCGTCGGCGGTGGCGGTGGTCGTCTGGCTGAAGACGTGGACCATCTTGGCCACGGTGGATTCCGAGGGCCGGCTGCGCCGGTGGAGGTGCTCGTGGACGGCGCGGTCCTCGGGTCGGTACAGCAACACGCAATCGGCTGGCTGGCCGTCGCGTCCCGCTCGGCCGGCCTCCTGCCAGTAGGACTCGAGCGAATCGGGCATCGTGTGGTGGATGATCGCGCGGATGTCGCGCTTGTCGATGCCCATGCCGAACGCGCTGGTGGCGCACAGCACGTCGAGCTGATCGGACAGGAACGCGTCCTGCACCTCTCGGCGCAGCGCGCGGTCCATGCCGCCGTGGTAATGCCCGGCGGTCATGCCCGTGTCACCGGCGAGCTCGTACAGCGCCAGCGCGGCTTCCTCGGCCTCCCGGCGGGTGGTGCAGTACACGACCGCCGGTTTGGCGACCTCTTCCAGCACCTGGGCCAGCTGCCGGTGGCGCCGATCGGGGTCGGTGACGCGCACCACGCTGAAGTGCAGGTTGGGCCGGTCGAACCCGCGGGCGACGACGACCGGATCAGCCAAGCGCAGCTCGCTGACGATGTCGCGCCGCACCGCTTCCGGGGCGGTGGCGGTCAGCGCCAGCACCGGCGGGCGCCCCAGCGTCTCGCAGACGCTGGCGAGCTCCCGGTAGGCCGGCCGGAAGTCGAAGCCCCACTCGGAGATGCAGTGCGCCTCGTCGACGCAGAACAGCCGGGTGTCCGCTGCCTGCAGCGCGTGGCGCACGTCGTCGCGCGCCAGCTGCTCGGGGGTGGCGAACAGGAAGTCCACCTCGTTGTCGGCCACGGCGCGCAGCGTCTCCCTCCGGTGCTGTCCGCGCACTGAGCCCGTGACGGTGGCGATCCGCAGATCAGCGGCTTCTTCCAAGCGTCGCACCTGGTCCTGCATCAACGCGATCAGGGGGGTGGCCACCACGGTGACGCCGCCACGCAGCGCGGCGGCGAGCTGATAGACGAGCGTCTTCCCTCCCCCGGTGGGCAGCACGCCGATGACATCCGATCCGTCCAGCACCGCCTCGAGGGCTTGGCGCTGGCCGGGCAGGAACTCCTCGTGCTCGGGGAAGTGCTCCCGTAGTGCTTGATCCAGATCGCTCAGCGTCGACCCCTTGCGCATCAGCATGTCCCGCTGCCCTCGGTCCCGCGGTGTGGGCGGCGGATGCCCGCCGCGCCGAAGCCCACCATTTCCGCCGGACCGAACAGGTCAAACTCGGCCACCCCGTCTCCCGGAGGCGCCCGGACCCGCAACCGCCGGGCGCCGGGGCGACGACACCGCGGTGTCCGGCACGCCGCGACATCCACACCAGTCTACCCTGAGGTCCCGGCGCTGAGCCGGGTTTGTGGCCAGCGGCGGGCCGGGGCGCGGTACCGTGCGGTCAATGATCGAGCGCAAGCTGGAGCGTGCGGCGGCCGGGGTGGTGGCCGTGGGGATGGCCGCCGGCATCGCCGAGGTCGTCGCGGGGTGGGGCGCCGGGGTCTCGCCGGCCGTCGCGCTCAGCGAACGGGTCATCGCGGTGACCCCCGGCGGGCTGGCCACGGCGGCGATCGGGGCGCTCGGCAAGCTCGGCCGGCCTCTCGCGGTGACGGGCGTCGGCCTCGGGGCTCTCGCGCTCGGCGGGCTGTTGGGTCTGGTGTCAGCGCGGTCGACGATCGCTGCCGCAAGCGGGATGATCCTGCTCGGTGCGGTGGCCGCGGCCGCCACCGCGGTCGCTCCCGCCGCCGGGCGAGCCGGAACGGGCCCGCAGGCGGTGTTGGCGGTGGGGATGGCGGCGGTGGCCGGCGCCGTCGCGCTGCCGCCGCTGGCTCGCTGGCTGACCGGTGCGGCCCCCACGGCGCGGGCCGAGACGGCCAGCGCCCCCGCCGGCGCGCCGGGCCCGTCGCGGCGCCGGCTTCTCATCGCGCTGGGAGCCACGGCTGTGGTGGCGGCATCGGGATCGACCGTGGGGGCGGTGGCACGGTCGCGACGGGCCCTCGAGGTGGGTCCGCGCGAGATCGCGCTGCCCCCGGCCCAGCGGGCGCTCGAGCCAGCTCCCGCGGGCCTGGAGATGGAGGGGCTGTCCCCGCTGTTTACCCCGAACGACAACTTCTACCGCATCGACACGGCGGTGTCGGTGCCGCGGGTGGACGCGGCCGATTGGACGCTGCGGGTCCACGGCCTGGTGGCCCGGCCGTTCACGCTGACACTGCCCGAGCTCCTCGAGCTCGACCTGATCGAAGCCGACGTGACGCTGGCGTGTGTGTCCAACGAGGTGGGCAACGACCTGGTCGGCACCGCGCGCTGGCTGGGCGTGCCGCTGGCGCAGCTGCTGGAGCGCGCCGGCGTGGAGCCCGGCGCGGAGCAGGTGGTCGGGCGATCGGTCGACGGCTGGACCGGTGGGTTCCCCCTCGAGGCGGCGCTCGACGGGCGCCAGGCCCTCGTCGCGGTGGGCATGAACGGCGAGCCGCTGCCCACGAGGCACGGCTTTCCGGCCCGGCTGGTGGTGCCCGGCCTGTACGGCTACGTCTCGGCCACCAAGTGGCTGGCCGAGATCGAGCTCGCCACGTGGGACTTCGACGCCTACTGGGTGCCCCGCGGGTGGGCGAAGGAAGCCCCGATCCGGCGACAATCCCGGATCGACCGGCCAGCCGACGGAGCCGAGCTGGAGGGCTCGGAGGTCGTGGTCGCCGGGGTGGCGTGGGCGCCGCTGGTGGGCGTGGAGCAGGTGGAGGTGCAGGTCGACGACGCCGACTGGCAACGGACCGAGCTCGGCCCCGAGCTCAACGACGCCACCTGGCGACAGTGGGTGTGGCGCGGCGAGCTCGCCTCTGGCGACCACCGCCTGCGGGTGCGATGCGTTGGCGGGGACGGCCGGCGCCAAAGCGGACAGGAGTCCCCACCGCAACCGGATGGGGCCACCGGCTGGCACACGATCACCGTCAGCGTCGCCTGACCCGGCTCGACGGCGCTCGACGAGAGCAGTGCTGAGAGGACGCCCCGCCCCTGCGAGAGACTGGACTTCGATCCGGGCGGAAACCGTGACATTCGACGGTTTGCGCCGCGGGATTGGCGGTGGCTCGGCCGGATACCGTGGCATTCGACGGTTTGCGCCGCGGGGCTAGCGGTGGCTCGGCCGGAAACCGTGGTATTCGACGGTTTACCACGGGAGGCTCGGGATGTGCACCACCGCCCAGTAGGTGTGCGCTGACGAAGAAAGGATCGTGCCATGACGCACCCGCCACGCACGATGGGCATAGCGGCGGCACGCGTCGCGACCGTCGCGGCCGCGACCGCCCTGGTCGTGGCCGCCCTGATCGTCAGCGCCTCAGCGCAGCCCCCACCACGCTTGGCCGGCGACGATCGGTTCGCCACCGCGGCGGCCGTCGCCGAGGAGGTGGGCGCAGACGGTGTCGCGGTCGTCGCCAGCGGCACCAGGTTCGCCGACGCGCTGGCCGTGGCTCCGGCGGCCGCCGCCGAAGCCGCCCCGGTGCTGCTGGTCACCCGCGATCACGCGCCCGCGACGACCCTGGACACGCTCGGCCGGCTCGACGTCGACGAGGTGTGGGTGGTCGGCGGCACCGGGGCGGTCTCAAACGCCGTGGCCGACGACGCCGCTGACGCCGCTGGTGCCGACGTGGTCCGCATCTCCGGGGGCGGGCGCTTCGCGACCGCGGCGGCGGTCGCCGACCGGACCCATCCGGACGGCGCGGCCACCGCCTACCTGGCCTCCGGCGCCGCGTTCCCCGACGGGTTGTCGGCTGGCGCCGCCGCTGCCTCCGATGACGCGCCGCTGTTGCTGGCCACCCAGGGGACGCTGCCCGAGCCCACCGCCCGGGCACTGGCCGGGTTGGATCCGGACGAGGTGGTGGTGGTCGGCGGGACCGCTGCGATCAGCGAGGGCGTGGCCACGAGCGCCGCCGACGCGGCCGGTGCCGATCTCACCCGCGTGGCCGGCGCCGACCGCTTCGCCACCGCCGCCGAGGTCGCCACCCGGCGCTTGTCCGATGCCGAGGGCGCGTGGCTGGCCACCGGCGAGGCCTTCCCCGACGCCCTGGCCGCCTCCGCGGCTGCCGGTCGGGAAGGCGATCCCGTCCTGTTGTCACGGGCGCCCTGCCTGCCGAACGCGTCGGCTGACGCGCTGGAGGCGCTCGGGGTGGGCGACGCGCTCGTGGTGGTCGGCGGGCGCGCCGCGATCGGTGACGCCGCCGCTGAGGGTCGCCGCTGCGGCATCGTCCCCGAGACGGTCGTGGAGGGCCTCGAGATCCCCTGGGACGTGGCCTGGACCGACGACGGCCGCGCGTTCGTCACCGAACGCGACACCGGCCGCTTGCTGCAGGTCGATCCCGGCACCGGCTCAGCCACCGAGGTGGCCACCTTCGACGTCGACTCACAGGGCGAGGGCGGGCTGCTCGGCCTGACCGCTCACCCTGACGGTGAGCAACTGTACGTCTACTACAGCGCCGCGGCCCACGGCGACAACCGCGTGGTGCGCTTCAGCCCCGGCGCTGCCGACGCTGAGATCATCGTGGACGGCATCCCGCACGCGTCGATCCACAACGGCGGGCGCATCGCCTTCGGCCCGGACGGCGACCTGTACGTCGCCACCGGCGACGCCGGCGAGTCGTCGCGCGCCCAGGACCCGTCGTCGCTGGCCGGCAAGATCCTGCGCGTCACGCCCGACGGCGCCGTGCCCCCCGACAACCCGATCGCCGGCTCGCCGGTGTACGCCACCGGGCTGCGCAACGTCCAGGGGCTGGCGTGGGACGCCGACGGGCGACTGCTGGCCACCGAGTTCGGCCCGGGCTGTGACGACGAGGTCAACCTGATCGTGGCCGGTGGCAACTACGGGTGGCCCGACCCGTGCGGCGAGACCCGCGAGGGCGCGATCGAGCCGGTGATCGTGCGTCAGCCCCCGGTGGCATCGTGGAGCGGCGCGACGATCCCGAGACGCTCGGCGGTGCCCGAATGGGACGGGCAGCTGCTGGCGGCCGCGTTGCGCGGTGAGCGGCTGTGGCGCTTCGCGCTCGACGGCGGGACCGTCACCGGCGCCGCCGAGACGTTCGTGGGCGACTACGGTCGGTTGCGACACGTCGAGCAAGCGCCGGACGGCAGCCTGTGGCTGCTGACCAGCAACCGCGACGGGCGCGGCGATCCCCGTGGGGGAGACGACCGCATCGTCCGCGTGGCGCCGCCGCGGTCGTAGGCCCCACCGCTTGTCCGCAGCGCGCCCTGCCGCGAAGCCTTCCGCGCCCGAGCGCGAACAGGAGCTCGCATGACCGACCTCCAAGAGCTGACCAGGGGCGAGTATCTCGACGAGATCCGCTCGTGGCTCGAGGAGACCGGCGTCCCCGACATCGCCGACGAGCTCGCCCGGCTCGACCCGGCCGAGCGGGCGGTGGTCTTTCGGCTCCTGGCCAAGAATCGGGCGTTGCAGGTCTTCGAGGCGCTCGAGCCGGTCCATCAGCAGGAGCTGCTCGAGGGGCTGCGGGACACGCACGTGAACCAGCTCATCGAGGAGATGAGCCCCGACGACCGCGCCAGGCTGCTGGACGAGGTGCCCGCCAAGGTCGCCAAGCGCCTGCAAGCCGGCCTCAGCCCCGAGGAGCGGCGGATGACGGCGCGCCTGCTCGGCTACGAGGAGGAGTCGGCCGGGCGCATGATGACGCCCGAATACGTCAACCTGCGCGCGAGCATGACGGTGGCCGACGCGCTGGCCAAGATCCGCCGGCTGGGAGTGGACGCCGAGACGATCTACACGCTGCCGGTCACCGACGATCAGCGCGAGCTGGTGGGCATCGTGAGCCTGCGCGAGCTGGTGCTCAACCCGTCCGCGCGCCAGGTGACCGAGTTCATGAACACCGACCCGATCGCCGCGCGGGTCGACGAGGACCAGGAAGAGGTTGCTCGTCGCATCCAGGAGGCCAACCTGCTGGCGATGCCGGTGGTCGATCACGAGAACCGGCTGGTGGGCGTGATCACCGTCGACGACGCGATGAAGGTGTTCGAGGCCGAGGTCACCGAGGACATCTCCCGCGCCGGCGCCGCCGAGCCGCTCGAGAAGCCCTACCTCGCGGTCTCGCCGTTCACCCTGGCCGGCAAGCGTGCGATGTGGCTGCTGGTCCTCGGGATCGCGGCGACGCTGACGGTGTCGGTGCTCGAGCGCTTCGAGGGCACCCTGGAGACGGTCACCACGCTGGCGCTGTTCGTGCCGTTGCTGATCGGGGCCGGCGGCAACGCGGGGGCGCAGGCGGCCACGGTGGTCATCCGCGCCATGGCGGTCGGGGAGGTGCGGTTCGTGGACCTGCCCAAGGTGGCAGGACGGGAGCTGGTGACCGGCGTGATGCTCGGGGCGATGTTGGGCGTGGTGGCATTCGCGCCCGTGGCCGTCTTTCTCGACGCCAACTTCGCCCTGGTGATCTCGTTGACGCTGCTCGCGCTGTGCGCCTGGGCGACGCTGGCCGGCGCGGCGCTGCCGATGGTCGCCAAGCGGGTGGGCATCGACCCGGCCGTGGTCAGCGCCCCCCTGATCGCCACCCTGGTCGACGCCACGGGGCTGATCATCTACTTCACGATCGCCATCGCGATCCTGCCGGAGTTCAGAGAGACCGCGGCCGCGCTGCCGTGGCTCGGCTGAGCCGCGGTCACCAGCGCGGGGCGGCCCGTTCGAGGATCTGGTCGACGGCCGCGCCCCGCGGCAGGGTGCCCAGTGCCATCCCGCCCTCACCGGCCAGCCGCGTGGCGCAGAAGGCGTCGGCGACGGCGTCCGGGGCGTGGCGCACCAGCAGCGCCCCCTGCAGCACGGTCGCCATGCGCTCGACCACCCGGCGGGCCCGGAACTGGGCGTCGTCGGTGTCGGCGAGCTCGGCGCGCAGCGCGTCGGCGGCGCCATCGAAGCGGGCGTCGGCGCCGCGCGCGGCGTCGACCTCGTCGGTGTAGGCCTCGAGGACGTCGGGCTCCTTGCTCAGCGCGCGCAGGACGTCGAGGGCCTGCACGTTGCCGGTGCCCTCCCAGATCGAGTTCAGCGGCGCCTCGCGATACAGCCGCGGCATGCCGGACTCCTCCACGTAGCCGTTGCCGCCGAGGCACTCGAGGGCCTCGCCCACCACGGTGGGGGTGCGCTTGCACACCCAGTACTTGCCCAACGCCACGCCGAGCCGTTTGAGCCGGTGCTCGTGGGCGTCGCCGCCCGAGCCGTGGCTGCGGTCCACCGCGCCGGCCAGCCGCAGCATCAGCGTGGTGGCGGCCTCGGACTCCACGGCGAGGTCGGCGAGCACGTTGCGCATCAACGGCTGTTCCAGCAACCGGGCGCCGAACGCCTCCCGGTGGGACGTGTGGTGCAGCGCCTGGACCAGGGCCTGGCGCTGCAGCGCGGCGGAGCCGATCAGGCAGTCCAGCCGCGTGTGGTTGACCATCTCGATGATCGTCTTGACGCCGCGGCCCTCGTCGCCGATCAGCCAGCCGGCCGTGTCGGGGAGCTCGATCTCCGCCGAGGCGTTCGCGCGGTTGCCGCACTTGTCCTTGAGGCGTTGCAGCCAGATCGGGTTGCGCGCGCCGTCCGGCAGCACGCGCGGGACCAGAAAGCACGACAGGCCCTCCGGTGCTTGGGCCAGCATCAGGAACACGTCGCTCATCGGCGCTGAGCAGAACCACTTGTGGCCGCGGAGCCGGTATTCAGCACCGGGGCCGCCGGCCCCGGCGGGCGCCGCGGCCGTGGTGTTGGCGCGGACATCCGAGCCACCCTGCTTCTCGGTCATGGCCATGCCCGCGAGGACGCCCGCCTTGTCGGCCGGGGGACGCAGGGCGGGGTCGTAGGTCTGGCTGGCCAGCAGCGGCTCGAGGTCGGCGGCAAGCTCGGGCTGATGGCGCAGCGCGGGCACCGCCGCGTAGGTCATCGAGATGGGACAGGCGTGGCCGAACTCCACCTGGCCCCAGACATAGAACTTGGCCGCCCGGGCCACGTGGGCGCCCGGCCACTGCTGTGCCCACGGGGTCGCATGCAGCCCGTGGCCCACGGCCACCCGCATTAGCTCGTGGTAGGCGGGATGGTAGGCGACCTCGTCGATGCGGTGACCGTAGCGATCGTGGGTGTGCAGCGCCGGAGGGTGGGCGTTTGCCTGCCCGGCCCATACGCCCGCCCGCTCCGATCCGGCCAACTGGCCCAGCTGTGCCAGGCCATCGTCCACCCCGCCGGCGCCCTCGCGGGCCAGTCCCTCGGACAACGCGGCCTCGGCGGACAGGTCGTAGCCCAGCGGCGGTGGTGGTTGATTGGCCACCTCGTGGGTGGGCGCGGCCGTCTCCGGGGGCGTGGGGCGTGGCTCGGTTGCCGTCATGCGGCTGAGTGGATCACCGCTCGCAGAGCCCGTCAACGGGGGCGGACCGGACGCCCCCGCGCGCCGAAGCATCCCGTAGCCTGTGATCAGCGTCGTCTGCCGTCCCCCTCGCCGCGGAGCCCGTGTCATGCCCGAGGTCAGCGAACTGGACCTGCCGACGTTCGACTACCTGGATCCGACCCTGGTCGGCTCCCGGTTCCACGCGGTCATGAACGGGCTCCGGGAGCGGAGCTGGCTGGCCGCCGTGCAGCCGATGGGCTACGTGGTTCTCGACCGGGAAACGGTCGACCTCGTGCTGCGCACCCGCGATGCGCGCATGCCCGCCATGGAGATCCTCGAGCTGCAGGGCATCACCTCCGGGCCGATCCACGACCAGCTGTCGGGCAACCTGTTGAGCCTGCACGGCGAGGCCCACCGCCGGCAACGCGCCCTCGTGCAGTCGGCGTTCACCCCGCGCGCGGCCGATCGGCTGCGCCCGGCCATGCGCGCTCACCTCGCCGCGCTCTTCGACGCGGTCGCCCGCGAGGGGGCCTGCGAGTTCGTGTCGGCGGTCGCCAAGCCCTATCCCGCCCGGATGATCGCCGAGATCGTGGGGGCGCCGGCCAGTGACGCGGACCGGCTGGGGGAATGGGCCTACTGGCTGCAGAGCACGTTCGACCCCACCAAGATCGCCGGCGAGCCCGAACGGATCGCCGAGGCGGCGGTGGAGTTCGACGCCTACGTCCGCGACCTGCTCGCCCATCCCGCCGACGGCGACGGCGACGACCTGCGCTCGGTGCTCGTGGCCGCGCGCGATGCCGGGACGCTGTCCGACGAGGAGTGCGTCGCGCTGGTCGGCGCGGTGCTCATCGGCGGGGTCGACACCACCCAGGCGCAGCTGGCCCACGGCATGCGGCTGCTGGCCGACCACCCCGAGCAGTGGGCCGCGCTGGTGGCCGATCCCGCCATGGCACCGGCCGCCGTGGACGAGATCCTGCGCTACGAGCCGATCGCGCCCTTCACCGCTCGGCTGGTCGAGCGGGAGTTCTCCCATCGCGACGTGACCTTCCCCGCCGGCACCGTGCTGTTCGCCTGCGCCCTCACGGCCAACCACGACCCTTCGGTCTACGCCGACCCTGAACGGTTCGATCTCACCGCCGACCGCGGCTCGGTCAAGCCCCTGACGTTCGGCGCCGGGCCCCACTTCTGCCTGGGTGCGGCGCTGGCCCGCGCCGAGCTCGAGGAGGCGGTGGCGTTCCTCGCCGAACGGGTCGGCGCGCTCGAGCTGACCGAGGCCCCGACGTTTGACACCGCTCCCGGCGTGTACGGCCTCCAACGGCTGCCGGTCCGCTTCACCCAAACCAAGCTCGAGGCGCCGGCGGCAGGGAAGCCGGAGGGCCCCGGCAGGTGAGGGCCCGGCTCGGCGGCCCCACGCCCCGGCGAGCTTCGCCGGGGCGGTGTCGCAGGCCAGCGGGCGGTGTGGCGAGGGGGAGTGTCGGCGGAGGGACTTGAACCCTCAAGGACCGAAGTCCACACGGCCCTCAACCGTGCGCGTCTACCAATTCCGCCACGCCGACGTGGGCAAAGCGCGAGTATGCCAAGGGGGGGTCGGAGCTGCAAAGGCCGCCGCGCCGGTGCAACGGCCCGATGCGGCGGATTATCCCGGCACGTCCATCAGCGTGCGCAGCTCGAAGTGCATGCCGTCCGGCGTCGACCAGTTGCCGCCCCACTCGAAGCCCCACTTCTGGAAGATCTCGACGATGCGCGGATCCAGCTGGGGTGGGGCGCCGTAGCCGTTGGTGGACACGTTGAAGTCGATCGCCAGGCCCCACGCGTGCATCGAGAGGTTGCGCTGGGGGTTGAACAGGATGTGACGCGGGGTCCAGCAGCCGCCGTAATCGCCCGGGCGGATGAGGTCGGCGAGGCCACGCTCGGCGACTTCCTGCAGCGCCGCCCGCAGCTGAGGGATCATCGCCCGGTGGCATCTGACCGCTCCGGGCAGGACCGGCACGTTGGCGGAGACGATGTTGCGCCGGACCCAGGAGGGGTCGATGCGGATCATGCCGTCGCCGATGGACTGGTAGCGGAACGGCTGGATCTGCTGTGTGCGTGCGGGCACGCTGCTGGCCTTCTGGCCGGTCTGTTGCTGGTTGGCTTGCTGGGTCTCGGGTGGGACGATCGGCTCGGCCTCGAGGCCGGTGGCCTCGGTGAGCAGGCGGGCGACCAGGTTGGCGTCCACCCCGTCGTTGAGGCTCACCAGGATCTGCAGCTCGCCGCCGAAGCCGAGGTCATCGGCGGCGCTGTGGCTCATGATCGCGTCGGCCACCGGCGGGATCCCGTTGGAAGCAAAGGCGCCGATGCGCACCCGCCCGCCGTCATCGCCGCCGGCGGGCAGGCGCTCGCCCAGCTCGAGGCCGAGCTGTTGGCCGGTGTCGTGGGTGACGGCGATGTCGCCCTCGTCGATGCGCTCCCAGACTTCGGTGGCATCCGCCGTCACCTGGGGGGTGAACACGCGGAACTGCTCGGGGTCGACGGAGGCGGTCTCCACCGTGGTGGGGCCGTCGCTCGTGGCGATCGGCAGCTGCCCGACCCGGATGGCGGCGGCAGACCGCACGCCGTCCACCTCCACCGCGGCGCTGCGCGGATCGGCGATGACCTGGTTGCCGGTGAGGCGTATCGTCGGCTGCTGGGTCTCGATCGTGGGCTCGTCGCTGGCGTTGCCGTTCTCCCCGTCCCCGACGGCCTCGGCGGGGTCGCCGCGGCCCGACGAGCTGCGCCCGGCGCCCTGCCCCACCGGACGCCCGCTGCCGTCGACCGGCTCGCTGTCCGGCAGCGACGGCAGGGCCGGGGCCGTCTCCGTGCCGGGCTCGTCGGCGGTGGACAGCGACGACAGCTTCGGTTCCCCGGCGAGGTCGGCCGAGATGCTCGGAGCACAGGTGGACAGCGCCAGGAGACACGCACATCCCAGAACGGCGAGGTGCCCGCGGCGGCTGGGTCCACTCAGTTCGGTGGGCTGGCTCATCTCGCTGCGATCGTCGACGGCCGTGTAGGGAACCGGTGCGCGTGCACGGAGGCGGCACTCGGCGCAGGCTAACCGGGACACCATGCCGGTGTCTCCGTGGTCAACGAGGGAGCCCGGCGGGGGTGACGGTGCGGCGCATCGGCGACAAGTTGGGCACTCGTGGATGCGTCGCTCGCTGCCCGATCTGTGGCGGTCCACGCACTGGCGATCCACGCTCTGACAGCCCACGCTAGGGCTGCTCCTCGTCGAAGCGGTGTGTGAGCATGACCACCGGCACGGTGGAGCGGTAGCCACGCTCGCGCCAAAACGCCAGCGCCTCCCGGTTGTGGGTAATCACCAGCAGGTTGATCTGGCGGGCGCCGCGAGCGCGCAGGCGCGTCTCGACCTCGGCGGTGAGCCGCGACGCGATCCCACGGCGGCGGGCCGCCGTCGCGACGGCCAACCGCATGATCCAGCCGCGGCGCCCGTCCCACGTCCCTGTGATCGTGCCCACCACCTGGCCGGCGCGCTCGGCGACGAGCACCAGGCCGGGGTCGTGCTCGCGGGTGCGGGCGAGATCGTCGGCGGGGTCGGGGGTGTAGGCGAGCATCCCCGCCTCGTCCCACAACGCCACGATCGCGGGCACGTCGGCGTCGGCGGCCGTGCGGATCGTCACCGAGGGCTGGTCCGCTGGACGCTCGTCCCCGCCGCCGTCGCCCCCGCCCCGGCTGTTGGAACCCGGTGTCACGCGACGGCGCGGCGGACGCGCTCGGCGTCATCGGCCAGGCGGTCACGACCGAGGGCGGGCGTGCCCGCTACGCCGTCCCACACAGACGGCAGGTCCAGCCAGGAGCGGCACCCCCGGTACGCCTCGGTCCGTTCGAGCACCACCGGGTCGGGCAGCGCCACCGCCTGCACGACCATGATCGTCAGCGCATGCTTGGGCCGGAAATCCACGCGGTCGGCGCGGACCGAGGCGTCGGTCCAGATGTGGAGGTCGGCGAGCTCGGGCAGCGCCTCCGGACGGGCCACCGCGATCGTGTCGACCACCTGCACGCCCGCCCGCAGGGTCAGCGCGCGCTCGGCGACGTCGGCCTCGCCGAGGTCGAGCAGATCGCTGTGCTCGGCCCGCACGCGCTCGCGGTGGCTGTGGGCCACGGTGGGAAACAGCACCGCGCCACCTGGCTGCTCAAGGGGTGCGAACGCCTTCTCGTGGATGCCGCCCTTGCGCAACAGGACGGACTGGCGGCCCTGCAGGAGCGCGTGGACGACCGCCCCCCACTCCTTGAGGCCCACCGTGGTGGTCGTGGGAGCACTCATGCCCCGGAGTGTAGGCGAGCACCCCCGCGCGACGCTGGTAGCGTGGCCGGTTCGATGAGGGTCACGCGCCGCAACCCCGACGAGGTCCACGAGGTCACCGGGCCCAAGCCGGTGAGCGAGCTGCTGTCCGACCTCGAGATCAACCCGGAGACCGTGCTCGTCATCCACGACGGCACGCTGGTCACGCGCGATCACGTCCTGCCCAACGAGGCCGACGTCGAGATCCGCTCGGTCATCTCCGGCGGGTCCGGGCCGGCCCGCTGCCGGGCCCAGCGGGACGACGGCACGCGCTGCGACGCCCCTGCCGTGATCGAGATCGCCTGGCACAACAGCGCGTTCTGCGCCGACTGCTTCGTGGACCACGTCCGCGCCCAGGTCCGCAAAGCCATCGACGGCCACCGGATGATGTCCTACCGCGACTCGATCGTCGTGGCGGTGTCCGGCGGCAAGGACTCGTTGGCGCTGTGGGACGTGCTGCTCGACATGGGCTACCGCGTCGACGGCTTCTACCTCGGCCTGGGCATCGGCGCCTACTCCGACCGCTCGCGCGAGGTGTGCGAGGAGTTCGCCGCCGCGCGCGGGGCCACGCTCCACGTCCGCGACCTGGCCGACGATTTCGGCTTCGACGTGCCCACGGCGGGGCGCGACGACCGCCGCTCCACGTGCGGGGTGTGCGGGTTGAGCAAGCGCTACGCCTTCAACCGGGTTGCCCTCGAGGAGGGCTACGACTGCATGGCCACCGGCCACAACCTCGACGACGAGGCCAGCCAGCTGCTGGGCAACCTGTTGCGGTGGCAGACGCCGTTCCTCTCGCGCCAGGACGTGGCCCTGCCGGCCACCGAGGCGGGCATGGCCAAGAAGGTCAAGCCGCTGTACCGCCTGGGGGAGCGGGAGACGGCTGCGTACTGCCTGCTCCGCGGGATCGACTACATCGTGGAGGAGTGCCCGCTGGTGGGCGGCAACACGGTGCTGCGGTACAAGGAGGCGCTCAACGGCATCGAGGCACACTCGCCCGGCACGAAGGCCCAGTTCCTGTTCGGCTTTCTCGACCGTGTGCGCGATGCGCACTTCCCGCGGGAGGACGCCGACGCCGGCGGCGGGGTGGTGCCGTGCGCCGAGTGCGAGATGCCCACCCCGCAGCCGTCCGACGACCGGCCGGCCGTGTGCGCCTTCTGCCGCACCCGGCGGCGGATGCTGCGCCTGGTGGACGCGCCGTCCGCCGAGGCCGGACCCCGCAGCGCGTGAGCCACGACGCCGGCGTCCCGCGCCACCCCGGTCACCCCGACCCGCTCTCGCCCGGGGAGACGGTGGTGCTCACCGACCGCAAGCAGCGCCGCTATCTGGTGCGCCTCGAGGCGGGCGAGAAGTTCTCTTTCCATGCCGGGACGGTCGCCCACGACGAGCTGCTGGGCCAGCCGGAGGGCACCCGGGTGCGCACCAACACCGGCGCGTGGCTGTTGGCGCTGCGTCCGACCGCGGCCGACTGGACGCTGAAGGCTCCGCGCGGCGCCCAGGTGGTGTATCCCAAAGACCAGGCGATGATCGTCGGGCTGGCCGACATCGGGCCTGGCTGCGAGGTCGTCGAGGCCGGCGCCGGCAGCGGGGCGCTGACGGCGGCCCTGCTGCGCGCGGTGGTGCCCGGTGGGCGGGTGACCAGCTTCGAGCGCCGCGAAGAGTTCGCCGACGTGGCGCGCCGCAACGTGGCGGCCCGTCTCGGCGACGTCGGCGACGCGTGGGAGCTGGTGGTCGCCGATGCCGCCGATCATCTCGCCCAGCGCCAGTGCGACCGGCTGGTGCTGGACCTGCTCGAGCCCTGGGAGCTGGTCGCGGCAGCCGGCACGGCGCTTCGGGCCGGCGGGATCCTGTGCGCGTACACCCCCACCATCACCCAGGTCACCCGCTTGCGGGAGGCCTTGGACGCCGCTGGCGGCTGGGCCAGGGCCGAGACGCTGGAGACCCTGCAGCGGGGATGGCACGTGGACGGGCTGGCGGTGCGCCCCGATCATCGGATGGTCGCCCACACCGCCTTCCTGACCGTGGCCCGCCGCGTGCCCGCCGCCGATGAGCTCTCCGGCGGGGCGGCAAAAGGCGATTAAGCCCTGCACCCGTCCCTGTCGACCTATACTCGCACGGGACAACCGACGCGTCGCCGATCTGATGACCGCCGACGCGGGGAGGGCCAGCGCCATGTCCGAAGAGCAGGAAGACGTCACCGAACTTCGTGCCAAGGTGCGGTCCCTGCAGGAAGAGATCACGGTGCTGCAGCGCCGCCTGGAGGACTCGCCGTCGCGTGTTCGCGCGCTCGAGGAGCGGCTGCTGGAGACCCGCACCCAGCTGTCGACCGCGAACGCGCAGAACGCGAAGCTCGCCGAGACGTTGCGTGAAGCCCGCGAGCAGATCCAATCGCTCAAGGAACAGGTCGAGAAGCTGTCGTCGCCGCCGTCAAGCTACGGCGTGTACCTGCAGCGGCTCACCGACGAGGTGGTTGAGGTCTTCGCCCAGGGCCGCAAGTTGCGCGTGCACGTCAGCCCGGAGGTCGAGCTGGACTCGCTGGTGCGTGGCCAGGAGGTCGTGCTCAACGAGTCGCTCAACGTGGTGGAGAGCGCCACCTTCCAGCTCGTCGGCGAGGTGATGACCCTCAAGGAGCGCATCGCCGGTGAGCGGCTGCTGGTGATCGGGCGCACCGACGACGAGCAGGTCGTCCACGTCGCCGAGCCGTTGCGGGACGTGCCGTTGCGTGCCGGGGACTCGCTGCTGGTCGAGCCCCGCAGCGGGTATGCCCTCGAGCGGCTTCCCCGCCCCGAGGTCGAAGAGCTCGTCCTCGAGGAGATCCCCGACGTGGCCTACGAGGACATCGGCGGTTTGGGCGGCCAGATCGAGCAGATCCAGGACGCGATCGAGTTGCCGTTCGTGCACGCCGACCTGTTCCACGAGCACGATCTGACCCCGCCGAAGGGCATCCTGCTGTACGGCCCGCCCGGCTGCGGCAAGACGATGATCGCCAAGGCCGTGGCCAACTCGCTGGCCGGGCGGGTGGCCGAGAAGGAGGGCCGGGCCGACGCCCGCAGCTACTTCCTGAACATCAAGGGCCCGGAGCTGCTGAACAAGTACGTCGGCGAGACCGAGCGCCAGATCCGGCTGATCTTCCAGCGCGCCCGCGAGAAGGTCGAGGAGGGCTTTCCGGTCATCGTGTTCTTCGACGAGATGGACTCGATCTTCCGCACCCGCGGCTCGGGGGTCTCCAGCGACGTCGAGAACACGATCGTGCCGCAGCTGCTGAGCGAGATCGACGGGGTGGAGTCGCTCAAGGACGTCATCGTCATCGGCGCCTCCAACCGCGAGGACATGATCGACCCGGCGATCCTGCGCCCCGGCCGGCTCGACGTGAAGATCAAGATCGAGCGCCCCGACGAGGCCGGCGCGCGCGACATCTTCCGCGTCTATCTCAACGAGAAGCTTCCGCTGCACCCGGACCTGGTCAAGAGCCACGACGGCGACGAGTCGGCCGCCATCGACGACCTGGTGGCCGAGACGTGCCGGCGGATGTACGCCGAGAGCGACGAGAACCGCTTCCTGGAGGTCACCTACGCCAACGGCGACAAGGAGATCCTGTACTTCAAGGACTTCAACTCCGGGGCGATGATCGAGAACGTGGTGGCGCGCGCCAAGAAGAAGGCGATCAAGCGCTACCTCGACGAGGGGCAGAAGGGCATCAAGGCCGACGACATGTACGCGGCCGTGCGCGACGAGTTCGCTGAGAACGAGGACCTGCCCAACACCACCAACCCCGACGACTGGGCCCGGATCTCCGGCAAGAAGGGCGAGCGTATCGTGTACGTGCGGACCCTGATCGAGGACGGCAGCTCGCCGGGCAAGTCGATCGAGAACGTTTCCACCGGGCAGTATCTGTGAGCCCCGCGGTGGGCATGGGCACGTGACGATGGCGCTCCCCAAGTATCTCGGCACCGAGACCGAGTACGGCATCTCGGTGGTCGGCCGCCCCGACTTCAACCCCGTGCTGGCCTCCTCCATGGTGGTCAACGCCTACAGCGCCGACGGCGGCCCGCGGGCCAAGTGGGACTACGAAGAGGAAAACCCGCTGCGGGACGCTCGCGGGTTCACCCAGCCGGGGGCCCACGAGCCCCCGCCCGAGGACGACATCGGGCTGGCCAACGCGATCCTGGCCAACGGGGCCCGGTTCTACGTGGACCACGCGCACCCCGAGTACTCCTCGCCGGAGTGCTCCAACCCCCGCGATGCGCTCATCTGGGACAAAGCCGGCGAACGCATCCTCGAGATGGCCGCCGACCGGGCCGGGGAGCTGCTGCCGGGTCACAGCCCCGCCAACCCCGGCCGGATCGTGGTCACCAAGAACAACACCGACGGCAAGGGCGCCGCCTACGGGTGCCACGAGAACTTCCTGATCTCGCGGCGCCTGCCGTTCGGCGAGATCGTGCGCCAGCTGGTCCCGTTCCTGGTGTCGCGCCAGGTCATGGTGGGCGCTGGCCGGGTGGGCAACGAGTTCGGCCTGACCGACGTGCCCTACCAGATCAGCCAGCGCGCCGACTTCTTCGAGGTCGAGGTGGGGCTGGAGACCACCC